>CAKRHL010000010.1 GCA_934338765.1 uncultured Lachnospiraceae bacterium
CTGTTAGATCGTAAGCCAAAGGCTCTGTCCGGTGGTCAGAGACAGCGTGTTGCTATGGGTCGTGCAATCGTTCGTAATCCTAAGGTATTCCTGATGGATGAGCCGCTTTCCAACCTGGATGCAAAGCTTCGTGTACAGATGCGTATAGAGATTTCCAAGCTTCATCAGAGACTTGAGTCTACAATCATCTATGTAACTCATGATCAGACAGAGGCTCTTACACTTGGTACCCGTATCGTAGTTATGAAGGATGGTGTTATGCAGCAGGTTGCTACACCAATCGATCTTTATACAAAGCCATGTAACCTGTTCGTAGCTGGTTTCATCGGTTCTCCACAGATGAACTTCATCGATTGTAAGGTTGTCAGAGACGAAGAGGGCATCAAGCTTGCATTCGGTTCTTATGCAGTGAAGCTTCCGGAGAGCAAGGCAGAGAAGCTTGTTGAGGGTGGATACATAGATAAAGAAGTTATCATGGGTATTCGTCCGGAGGATATCAAGGATGAGGAGATCTTCATCAATGCAGGCAGCAGCAACGTACTTGACGCAACTGTTCGTGTATACGAGATGCTCGGTGCCGAAGTATTCCTTTACTTCTCAGTTGAGGGACATGATATCACTGTTCGTGTTAACCCACGTACAACTGCACGTCCTGGCGATACTATCAAGATCGCTCTTGATACCAGCAAGATCCATATCTTTGATAAGGATACAGAGACAACGATCACAAACTAGTCTGAAAGACGAAAAAGGCAGAGTCGATCAGGTGATTGACGTGTCGGAGTGGTTATATAATTGTAAAAATGGAGGGCTGTCCATAGGGACGGCCCTCTTTACATTTGTGCAAAATGATGATAAAATGTATTCGGTGATGTCTACGTATTAGAAGAAATAACAATAAATTTATAATAAAGCAACAGATAAGACAAATGTGGAGGGGTTGTATGATTTCAAATCAGGTATTGCAGACAACGATCGACGGGTTAAAAAATATTACCCGTATTGATATCTGTGTTATGGACACAGAGGGAAAAGCGTTGGCTACAACGATCAACAATGTGGAAGAGTATGAAGAAGCGGTAATGGGGTTTGTGGATTCGCCGGCAGACAGTCAGGTGCTGCAGGGGTATCAGTTTTTTAAGGTATTTGATGAGCATCAGTTAGAATATGTGATCCTTGCCAAGGGCGACAGCGATGATGTATATATGGTCGGAAAGCTGGCAGCTTTTCAGATCCAGAATCTGCTGGTGGCATATAAGGAGCGTTATGACAAGGACAACTTTATCAAGAACCTGTTGTTAGACAATCTGCTTCTGGTGGATATTTATAACCGGGCCAAAAAGCTTCACATTGATACCACAGCGCGTCGTCTGGTATTCCTGATCGAGACCAAGAATGAAAAGGATACAGGGGCCCTTGAGATCGTAAAGGGATTATTTGCAAGCAAGACAAAGGATTTTATTACGCAGGTAGATGAGAAAAATATTATTTTGGTTAAGGAAGTAAAACCAAATGAAACATATGAGGATATGGATAAGACGGCAAAGGTGATCCTGGATATGCTCAACACGGAGGCAATGACATCGGTTCATGTATCCTATGGAACCATGGTCAATGAGATCAAGGATGTATCCCGTTCGTATAAAGAGGCCAAGATGGCGTTGGATGTAGGAAAAATTTTCTACAGTGATAGAAATGTAGTGGCATACAGCAGCCTGGGAATCGGCCGTCTGATCTATCAGCTCCCAATGCCTTTGTGCAAGATGTTTATCAAGGAGATCTTTGGTGATAAATCTCCGGATGAGTTTGATGAGGAGACAATTGCTACGATCAATAAGTTCTTTGAAAATAGTCTGAACGTATCAGAGACATCCAGACAGCTTTATATTCACCGTAATACGCTGGTATATCGTCTGGATAAACTGCAGAAAAGCACCAATCTGGATCTGAGGGTATTTGAGGATGCGATCACATTTAAGATTGCGTTGATGGTAGTCAAGTACATGAAGTATATGGAAACCTTTGAATATTAATTCAAATAAAACGTGAAAGCCCCAGAAATGGGGCTTTTGTACGATATGCCCGGTGGTGGCTGCAATTTGAATGGAAATGAGGATGGAAATGACAGGAATAAAAACCTTTGGAAATAATAGTGAAGGGATGGAGACCATGATCCGTATGCAGAATGTAAATCTTGTATATCCTACAGGAACAGCTGCATTGAAGGATTGCTCGCTGGAGATTGCAAAAGGAGAATTTGTATTTATTGTGGGAAGCAGTGGATCCGGTAAGTCTACCCTGATCAAGACACTTCTGGGGGAGCTGGCGATCAGCTCCGGCAGGATCGAGGTGGCGGGAAAGAACCTGGCCAATATGAAGCGCAGGGAGCTGCCGTATTTCCGGCGGAGACTGGGCGTTGTTTTTCAGGAGTTTCGTCTGCTGGATGAGATGAATGTATTTGAAAATGTGGCACTGGCGCAGAGAGTTGTGGGGGTGTCCAGCCGGGAAAAACGCCGGAAAAATTCTCTGGCTATGCTGGAGATGGTTGGCCTTGCCAAGAAGCTCAAGGCATATCCCAATGAGCTTTCCGGAGGAGAACAGCAGAGAGTGGCCATTGCCAGGGCAATGGTAAACCGGCCGGCGATCCTGTTAGCAGATGAGCCTACCGGTAATCTGGATCCGGAAAACTCATGGGAGATCATGAAGCTTTTGCAGGATGTGCACGAGTTGGGAACGACGGTACTGGTTGTGAGCCATAACGAGGACATCGTAAATAAGATGCAGAAGCGTGTGATCACATTGCACAAGGGACAGATTACAAGCGATGCGAGACAGGGGGGATATTTACAGTGAGTACATTATGGTATGGTCTCAAACAGGGACTTAAAAGTATTATCCAGAACAAGATATTTTCTCTGGCAGCTATTGGCACTATTACGGCATGTCTGTTCCTGCTGGGAGTGTTTTATTCATTATTTACCAACTTCCAACATATGGTGTATAACGCAGAAAGCACAGTAGGTATTATTGTATTTTTTGATGAAAATGCAACCGATGCGCAGATCAGCAGTATTGGAGAGCAGATTAAGGCACGTAAAGAGGTAGAGCGTGTGGATTATGTATCGGCAGAGGAAGCATGGAAGAGATTTCAGTCAGAAATACTGGAGGATCAGAAGGAGCTGGTCAATGTATTTGGAAATGATAATCCGCTGGCCCATTCGGCATCCTATGAGGTGTACCTGAAGGATGTGACAAAACAGACGGAGACCGTTTCGTTTATTCAGAGTTTAAGCGGTGTCAGAAAGGTAAACAGTGCGCAGGATGCAGCAACAGGCTTTGGCAGTTTTAATATGCTGATCGGCTATGTATCTATCTCCATTATCGTGCTGCTGATCCTGGTATCGGTATTTTTGATCTACTCTGCGGTAGATATGGGTATTAATGTACGTAAAGATGAGATTGCGATCATGAAGCTGATCGGGGCCACGGATCTTTTTGTGCGTCTGCCGTTTATTGTGGAGGGCATAGCCATGGGGATCGTTGGAGCGGCGATACCGTTAGTGATCCTGCGGATCATGTATGAAAGTGTGGTTTCCTTTATTATGGCACATTTTTCTGCGCTTTCCGGTTGGCTTGCATTTGTGAGCACGGCAAAGGTATTTAGCGTGCTGCTGCCGCTTTGTATGGGGATCGGTATTGGCATTGGTGTGCTGGGAAGTACCATGTCTGTCCGGAAACATCTTCAGGTATAAGAGAGTACCGGGAGTGGGAGAGGCAATGCAGCAGGAGATTCGCACAGGAAATGGAGTGAGACGGGATGAGACGCAGATGGAAAGTGGCTGCCGGTGTGTGGCTGGCGGGAGCAGTGATCACAGGGGCTGCGGGATTTGTAAAAACAGATATGCCGGGCTTAAAGATCATGGATAAGGTATATGCAGCACCCCAGCAGAGCAGCGAAGCATCTTCTGATACAGAGAGTTCGTCGGCTGACAGCAGCTATCAGGGACAATTAGATCAGGCGGAAAAGAAAAAGCAGGAGATGGAAGAGGAGCAGAAGGCTCTGGAAAAGAAGCTGGATAATATACAGCAGTTTACAGAGGATGTCAGTAAGTATGTCAGATCCCTTGACATGCAGATGACAAATCTGCTGGATAATATTGACAGCAATAAAGAAGAGATGAAGGCCGTCAAGGAAGAGATTCGGGAGGTCGATCAGGAGTATGAAAAGGCGCAGAGTCTGCAGCAGGAGCAGTACGATGGCATGAAAGCTCATATTAAATATATGTATGAAAATTCCGACAGCAATTATCTGGTGTATTTGATGAAATCCCGCAGCCTTGCGGAGTTTCTGAGCAGGGAAGAATATGTTGAGAAGGTTACAGACTACGATAAGGTACTGTTAAACAGATACCAGCAGGTATTGGATGAGGTGGCTCTGGCGCAGAAAAAAGCGGAAGAGAAGCAGAAAGAAGTCACGGCGACCAAGATCACTCTGAAATACGAAAAGGAAAAGCTGGAACAGATATCAGAGGAAAAGACACGTCAGATCAAGGTGTATCAGGGACTTATCAGTGATAATAAACAGGATGTGGCAAGCTATGCGCTGCAGATCGCACAGCAGGAGAAAGAGATCGAGGATCTTCTCCAGCAGAACAGAACCAGCATTGCCGAGCAGGAGAAAAACGGTGATACGGTTCAGATCGTGCCGACAACAGGAGAATATGCATGGCCGCTTCCGGTATCCGGCAGGATCACATCCACATTTGGATATCGTAAAGCACCTACGGCGGGGGCCAGCAGTTACCATAAGGGTGTTGATATCGCTGTCAATACAGGAACCAATGTACTTGCATGCAAGGAGGGAAAAGTCGTTACTGCGGCGTATTCAGCTTCTGCGGGCAATTATGTTGCGATATATCATGGCGGGGGCATTTATTCTTATTATATGCATTGCTCCCAGTTGAAAACATCTGTGGGAAAGCATGTGGAGAAGGGGCAGGTGATCGCACGGTCAGGTTCCACCGGCATATCAACGGGTCCCCATCTGCATTTTGCTATGTATAAGGCGGGAAATTACGTCAATCCAATGTATTATGTAAAACAGCCGTGAGGCAGTCAGAAGATACCTGCAGCAGGAAAGAGGGCTGCAGGTATTTTAAATAAGGGGAAGTCATAACATATCGAATATCAGTATAAGAAAGGTGTGATCATATGAAAGACAAAAAATTCTGGCAGGGCTTTCTGGGAGGGGCTTTGTGTACGCTTGCCGGTATACTTTTGGGATGTGTGATCCTGACGGCAAACGGAAAGCTTGACCTGAGAATGGCTCTGCAGTGGAATTCAGAAGGAATCCTGAATAGCACCCTGCAGCATAAGATGTCGGAGATCCAGGCGTATGTGGATCAGTTTTTTCTGGACGATATCGATCAGGAAAAAATGCAGGATGCCGTCTGCAAAGGGATGGTAAATGGTCTGGGGGATACCTATGCGGCATATTATAATGAAGATGAATATCAGGACATGAAGGAAAAAACCTCCGGTAACTATTGCGGTATCGGTGCGGTTGTGAGCCAGAGCGCAACGGATGGCTCCATCAGTATTGTACAGACCATCAAGGGTGGGCCGGCACAAAAGGAAGGTCTGAAATCCGGAGATATTATCAGTGAAGTGGATGGGGGATCAACCCAGGGGATGGACCTTACCGCTCTTATCAGCAAGACAAAGGGGGAGGCAGGAACAAAGGTAGAGATAACCGTTTTGAGGCAGGGTCATCAGAAGAAATTTACCATCACCAGAAAGGAGATTCATTCCCAGACTGTCGCCTCCAAAATGCTGGACAATGGGATTGGATACATTGCGGTCAGCTCCTTTGAAGAGGTGACGAAAAAGCAGTTTCGGGATGCACTGGATAAGCTGGAAAAGAAGGGACAAAAGTCTCTGATCATTGATCTGCGGGACAACGGTGGCGGTCTGCTGAGTACAGCGGTAGATATGCTGGACCGGCTTCTGCCGAAGGGTATCGTGGTTTATACGAAGGACAAAAACGGGGAGAAGGAGGTATATAGATCCACGGACAAGGAAAGCTTTGATAAGCCGGTGGCGATCCTGGTCAATGAAAACTCCGCAAGTGCATCGGAGGTATTTTCCGGGGCAATGCAGGATTATAATAAGGCGGTGCTGCTGGGTACTACGACATTTGGCAAAGGGATCGTGCAGACAGTCTTTGATCTGCCGGACGGTACGGCTCTCAAGCTGACGACGGCAAAATACTATACACCGAAGGGCAGAAACATCCATGGAACGGGGCTGGAGCCGGATATTCCCGTTATGCCGGATGATACAAAATATACACTGGAAAAAAGCGGTCTGATTATAGATAATCAGCTTCAAAGAGCAGTTGAATATTTGAAGAATAAATGATACCATTAAGCTATAAAGGAAAGGGGAAACTTTTCCGATATAAAATACACAAATTATAGGAGGGATAAATTCATGAACCGAAAAAGAATGAGAAAACGCAGCATATCATGGTTGTTGGTTTTGTCTATGGTAATGAGTCTTTTTGGTGGAGAATTTGCAGCACCCCGGAGCGCAAAAGCAGCGTCTGGAGAGGCCACGATCACATTTGGCAAGGCAAAGATCTCCTCTGCCGGATATTATACTTATCCGGATCTGACAGTTTCTGTGCCGGATGAGAGCAAGACGATCCACAACCTGACAGTCACAGCTGACAGTGGGTACATCAGAGTTACGGGAACTACTATTCTGGATGCCCATGAGACCAGCAGCAGAAAGGTCGTTGGTAAGGGTATTCTGACGGCAGAAAGTCTGGATGAAAAGTACGGCACTGATGGTGGTGTCAGCCAGGGTAGTGGTAAGGAAGACCTTTCCACAGACAGTACTTCTATGTATGAGTCTATTACCTTCGACTTTGACTCTGTCTACGATCTTTCCAAAGAGCTTCCTCGTGGAGCAGAGGTTAGTGTAGTTCAGGCATATCTGAGAACACTTCGTTTTACTACCGGTGAGCAGGGTAATCAGAAGGTTACGATCACAGCTACAACACTGGCATCAACAGATATGAAGACAACTGTCAATGGAAAAAATATACAGCTTCATTACTACAATGGTCATTTTTATGCATATGTTCCATTTGCAAAGGAGACATATGGCTGGGAGACAGGCTCATGGGAAAAAGCGTACAACGAGGCCAAGACAGCCAAGTTTAACGGAGTTACCGGTTATCTTGCCACACTGACATCCCGTGGTGAGGACCGTTTCCTCTTTTCTACATTCCCGGAGCATGGCAATTTTGCCAGAACAGGTTGGATCGGATGTACGAGAATCTCTCTTGCAGATGTAGAGTCCGGCAATATCGATCAGACATTACCAAAGTTTACGGGAGATAACCCGGAGGACTTTGTATGGCGCTGGGTGAGCGGTCCTGAGGCCGGCGAGGAGTTTGGACAGCAGGTTTCTGCCTGTGGTTATGTTGATAGCTATAAAGATGGTGGTTTTGAGACTAAGGATGGTTACTTCTCCAACTGGGAAAACGGCAGCAGTAACGTAGAGCCAAATGGTGGTACTGCCATGGATGAGGGCTTTGGTTATTACGGTAAGTATGAGTATGGCCGTTGGAATGACTGGCCAAATGATGGTCCGAATGCCGGTTATTATATCGAGTTTGGCGGTATGCCGGGAGACGATGAGGCATTAAAGGATAATCTGGGAGAGGAAGTTCTGGTATCCGGTAGTGAGATTGAGGACAAGGTCGTTAATCCGAATGTAAAGGATCCAGGCACCACAGAGACTCCGGATAAGAAGAGCTTTTCAGGTACTCCGGTTATCGCAACCAAGAATAGTGACGATGAGATTAAGGCGGGAACTATCCTGAACATAGATGCAAGCGATGTGAAGGATGATGAAACATCCAAGACGGTAGAAGGATATACCGATTATGTTTATAAGTGGTATGTGGGAGTAGAGGACAAGACGGAGGGAACGATCCGCTGGACAGAAATTGCAAACCAGACAGGCAGCAGTCTTACTCTCACAGATGAACTGATCGATCATAAGATCAAGGTGGAGCTGGTTGGTAAGGATAATTATGAGGGCAGCATTGCAACCTCTAAGGAGTTTGATGCAACTCATACCAAAAAGAGCTTCACAGGAAGACCGTCCATCGTGCAGAAGAATGAGGATGATGAGCTGGCGCCGGGAACCATTCTGGTGGCAGATCTGGAGGACCTTGTAAGTCCGGCAGATGCTGATATTGCAGATCAGGTGGATTATATATGGAAGTCAAAGGATGCCGACGGCAATGAGAAGATCATTGGAACAGATCCTTCCTATGTCGTTAAGAAAGAGGATCAGGGCAAGGATATTTATCTGACGGTTAAGGCCAAAGATGATTCTGATGATTATACAGGCTCTGCAACTTCAAGGGAACCGTTTACGATTCCGGCAGCAGCAACACCGACACCGGCACCATCAGGTGCAGCTACAGAGGAGCCGGCACCAAGTCCTATTCTGGGACGTCCGTCTATCGAAAATGATAAGATTGACGAGGAAAGCAATCCATTAAATGTGAAAGGCGCTGTTCTGACCGCCAACATTGACAAGATCACTCCTGTAGGAGCAAAGGATTCCCTGATCTATCAGTGGTCCTTCAGAGAGTCAGACGGAAGTTTAACTCCGATCGATGGGGCAAACGGTAAGTCATATACCCTGAGAGAAGAGGATCTGGATAAGACAATTGTTGTAAGTGTAAAGGGTAATGAGGATGAAGGATATTACGGAACAAGAATTTCCTTCCCATATGATACAACTCGTCAGAAGGTAGCCATCACCGGAAAAGTTGGAGTAGTTAATAAGACGATCAATGAAGAAGATGGCAAACAATACGAAGTGAAGCGTGAGGGAACGGTTCTCGAAGCAGACATTTCAGGGATCGGACCGGACGGTGCCCAGGACTCCCTGACTTATCAGTGGGGTGTATGGAATGAGGATGGCACCTTTGAGCCGATCGAGGATGCGACAGACCGCAACTATGTCCTCACCAAGGATGAGATTGATAAACAGGTTGGAGTAAAGGTTTCCGGTAGTGGACACTACAAGGGAACGATTGCTTCCGACAAGTATGATACTACCCGTACTGATTCAGATGTAACCTTTGAGGAATCTGATGAAGAGGGAAAGACAAAGATCGTGGTATCACCGACTCTGGAAGATACCGTATATGCTATTATTGAGCTTGGCGGAGATGAGAAGCCGCTGTGGGATATTCCTACGGTCGATGAGAATGATGTAACACAGAAGCCGACCAAGATCACAGAAGATCTTTCCGGATATTACCGTCCTGCAAAGCCGGGTGGAAAGTTGATCTTTACGGTAGACAAGAATAAGCAGTATGCGATCATTGCCCGTAAGGAGACAAAGACAGATGTTGTTATCATGTCTCCGGACATTGATGCAGAGATCACTGGTTATGATGACAAGGATACACTGGAAGACAACGAGGATGATACCATTTCCGTTTCTGTCATTCCGGCAAACCCTGATTATAAATACGGTATTCTGGTAAAGAAGGATGGTAAGTATACAGCACTGGGAACAAAATATGATGAGACCAAAAAAGAATATGTATACGATAAGTCATCCAAGGATTATTGGACTCCGGGTGGAGACGGAAAGGTTATCTTCTCCGATCTGCCGGCAGATGGTACATACAAGGTAGTAGCTCTTGACAAGAATGCTACATTGGAGGATCTCAAGAATGTTTCCGAGCTGACACCGGATCAGATCGTAGGTGGTTCTATTGATCTCGTCTCCGAGCCTCATCCGGTACAGACAAAGAAACCGGACGCAGCCAGTCCGAGTCCGTCAGCATCCGGAAGCCCGTCACCTAGTACAAGTCCGTCAGCATCCGGAAGCCCGTCTGCGTCGCCTAGTGTCGCACCGAGTGATACTCCAAGTGCAAGTCCGTCGGTATCACCAAGCAACGATCCGGACGGCAGCGCAAGTCCGTCGGTATCACCAAGCAACGATCCGGACAGCAGTGCAAGTCCATCTGTATCACCAAGCAACGATCCGAATGCGAGCAAGACACCGGCTCCAAGTGGAAGCCCGTCAGCAACGCCAAGCACAAGTCCGACAGCGACACCGACCGGAACACTTCCGGTTAATACATCTGTAGCGCTGACACCGGATCAGATCAGCAAGGTTGACAAGTTTGTAGAGGATCACGGTAAGGATTCTTCCGGTGAGATCATCAAAAAGGTAGATGATCTTACAAAAGACATCATTGCTTCCGGTGAGAAGGAATGGAACGAAATGACCGCAGAAGAGCAGTCTGCTGTAAATCAGAGACTGAAGGATGGCGGATGTATGTATACATATCCACAGCTTCTGGAAATGGCCAATGCATACAAGATTCCGGGCTTCAAGCTTCATAAGGTAATGAAGAAGGGATCTAAGGCAAAATTAAAGCTGATGAAATGTAAGGGTGCAACAGTCATTGTAACATCCACAAACAGCAAAGTAGCTACTGTGAACAAGAAGGGTGTTATCAAGGCGAAGAAAAAAGGGAAAGCGACTCTTACAATTACAGCGGTTAAAGGAAAATACAGCAACCGTCTGGTTGTCAACATTGAGGTTCGTAAGAAGTTCAAGAATGCATCTGAGCTGAAGAAGTTTAAGTCCAGCCGCATCAAGACACCGACGATCCTGATCGCCAAGAAAAGAAAGCTGAAGAAGTCAACCAAGATTAAGATCTATGGTTTGGAAAAGAGTGCGAAAGTTAAGTATGTGTCATACAATAAGAAGGCACTGCCAATAAATAAGAAGGGACGCTACACTGCAAAGAAGAAAGGTAAATCCCTGATGCGTGTAACCGTCAAGCAGAATGACAAGAAATACTTCCTGTATCTGTATGTAACAGCATTCAAATAAAATAAAAACATATTTCTGGGAGATCAGAACGATAATGACAAGCGTCGTACGAAAGGTGCGGCGCTTGTTTGCGCTTTGATCCGGGAGAGCATATTTCGCCTGATCAGATAAAATCTGACCGGGGAAACAACTTTTTTGATAATTCCTATTGACAAAGTATGAAAAGGGGTGTAATATATCCCTAGTAAATCGATAGAGATTACAGAGATTGGAGAAAACAAATGACAGAGTATGGATTTAACACAATGCTTTTGCACGGTGTACCACAGGAGGATCCTTACGGAGCCACCCATACACCGATCTATCAAAGCAGTGCCTTTCAGCACAAAAGTGCCGAAGATCTGGAAAATATCTTCACGAATAAGGCGATGGGTTTTTCTTACACCCGGATCAATAATCCTACCGTGGAGGCATTTGAAAAGAGGATCACGAAGCTGGAGCACGGAGCGGCAAGCGTCGCATGTGCCTCCGGAATGGCAGCATTATTTAATGCACTGGCCAATATCCTGCAGGCTGGGGATGAGGTGGTTGCGGCAGCCGGACTTTACGGCGGCACCGTAGAGCTTTTCGAGGATCTGGAAAGCTTCGGGATCACCACAAGGTATGTGACAGAGAATGAGCCGGAGGCATATGAGAAGCTCATCACAGACCGGACGAGAGTGATCTTTGCAGAGACCATCGGTAATCCGAAGCTGGATGTCACAGACATTCAGGCGGTGGCTGATATGGCACATTCTCACGGACTGCCTCTTGTCATAGACAATACAGTGGCAACTCCTTATCTGGTAAAGCCGCTGGAGCTTGGAGCAGATGTGGTGATAAACTCCTCTTCAAAGTACATAAATGGAAACAGTGATGCCATCAGCGGTATCCTCACCTGGGGAGGCAGGTTTCAATGGGATCCGGAGAGATATCCGGGACTTGTACCTTATAAGAAATTTGGTCCAATGGCATATGTGGCAAAGCTTCGGAACGGACTCTTCCGAAATACGGGAGCCTGCTTATCTCCGCAAAATGCATTTCTAAATAATCTGGGGCTGGAAACTCTGGGACTGCGAATGCAGAGACAGTGTGACAATGCCAAGGCACTGGCAGAGTTCCTGAGAGATATGGGAGCAGGACTTACGGTAAATTATCCGGGACTGCCGGAGAGTCCATACTACAAGCTGGCAAAGAAACAGTTAAACGGCGGTTTCGGAGCCATCATCACAGTGAGGACGGGAAGCAGGGAAAAGGCATTTGAGATCATCAATACATTAAAGCTTCCATATATTCTGTCCAATATTGGGGACACTAAGACATTAGTTCTTCATCCGGCATCCACGATCGCGGTTCATCTTTCTAAGGAGGACCAGATCCAGTCGGGAGTATATGAGGACCAGATCCGGATCAGTGTTGGTATTGAGGATATTGAGGATCTGAAAAAGGATTTTGAAACTGCGATCCGTGCAGTAAACGCATAAATAAGAAATGATCTGATCAGAGAAGATCAAAGGAGAAAGCTGCGGCTGGCGCAGTTTAGGACATAAAGGGCATATGAAATATGAAAGGATAGGTACAGAACATGGCAGTAGATTACGGAACATTGAAAAAAGGCGGATTTATGAGACAGAAGCAGAAAAATAACTTTTCTCTTCGTATCGCCGTAGTGGGTGGAACCCTTACCGCAGAAAATCTTAAAAAGATCGCAGAGGTTGCAGAGGCACACGGTGAGGGATATGTACATCTTACCTCGAGACAGGGAGTAGAAATTCCGTTTATTAAATTAGATGATATTGACGTGGTGAAGGAAGAGCTTGCTGAAGGCGGCTGCAAGCCGGGTGTATGCGGACCGAGAGTCCGTACCGTGACAGCCTGTCAGGGTAATGCAGTTTGTCCAAGCGGTAACATTGATACACAGGACATTGCAAAGAAGCTGGATGAGCGTTATTTCGGCAGAGAGCTTCCACACAAATTTAAGTTTGGTGTGACAGGATGTCGTAACAACTGCCTTAAGGCAGAGGAAAATGATGTGGGAATCAAGGGTGCCACAAAGGTAGCATGGAAAGAGGATGCCTGCATCGGCTGTGGACTTTGTGTGAAGGTCTGCCGCGAGGGGGCATTGAAGCTGGAGGATGGCAAGATCACACTGGATCAGGGCAAATGTAATTACTGTGGCCGTTGCGTGAAGTCCTGTCCGACAGACGCGTGGGATGCCCAGAGTGCATATCTGGTATCCTGTGGAGGTACCTTTGGTAATACCATCAAGGAAGGTCAGTATATGCTGCCACCGATCACTTCAGAGGAACAGCTTTTCCGGGTGACAGATGCAGCGATCCAGTTCTTTGATGATCACGCAAACGCCGGAGAGCGTTTCAAGTTTACCATTGACAGAGTAGGAAGCGATAAATTATACAAGGTATTAAAGGAGGCATATGATGGCTGAGATTAAGATTGATGATAATGTAGATATTACAGATGTGGTTTGCCCGGTAACTTTTGTAAAGGCAAAGGTAGCACTGGAGGAGCTTGATGACGGAGAGATCCTTGCAATCAGGATGAATGACGGCGAGCCGGTACAGAACGTACCGAGAAGTATAAAGGAAGAGGGTCATCAGATCCTCAAGCTGGAGGACAACGAGGATGGAACTTACACCCTGATCGTCCGTAAGGTAGAAGAAGAGTAAAGAGAGAACAACTTACAGAAAGGCATGGTGATACATATGGCAGCAAGAATTAATGAGCAGCAGTTTGAAGAAAAGGTATTGAAAGCGGATAAGCCGGTTTTGGTGGATTTTTATTCGGATACATGCATTCCATGCAAAAGAATGGCTGGTGTGCTTGGTGAGATTGAGGATGATTACGAGGGCAGGCTCGATGTGGTTAAGGTCAATGTAAATTATGAGCAGGGTCTTGCCGGTAAGTACGATGTAATGTCGGCACCAACACTGATCTATTTCATTCACGGAGAGCAGCAGTGGAGACTCACCGGAGTAGCCAAGAGAGAAGAGATCACAAAGCTTGTGACAGATATCTGAAGAGATAAAACAGTGTCCGCAAAACGGGATATATAAAACAAGGAGAAGTGTCCTGAAAATGGGACACGAAAAGTATATAAAATATGTCCAAAAAAACGGGCATACCAAAATAAAAAGACGATGTATCTGCAGGTTAAACCGGATACAGGAAAGGGTAAAGGTTATCATTATGACAATCACAATCGCAGGAAACAAGAAAGAGTATGAAGAGGGTGTTACAGTAGAGCAGCTTATTGAGAAGGAAAATGTAGAGAATCCATTGTATGTTACCGTAACGATCAATGATGATTTTGTAAACAGAGAAAAGTTTGGCGAGACTGTCCTGAAGGACGGAGATGCCGTAGAATTTCTTTACTTCATGGGAGGAGGAGCAAGATAATGGCTTTTACAAACGAACAGCTTGAGAGATATTCCCGTCATATCATTCTCCAGGAAGTGGGAGTGAAGGGACAGAAAAAGCTGCTGAATGCCAGCGTTCTGATCATCGGAGCCGGTGGACTTGGTGCTCCGGCAGCACTTTATCTGGCAGCAGCAGGAGTAGGAACCATCGGTATTGTGGATGCGGATGAGGTAGATCTTTCCAATCTGCAGAGACAGGTCATTCATACGACCAATGATGTGGGCAAGGCAAAGGTGAAATCCGCAGCAGAGACCATGGAAGCCATCAACCCGGATGTAACCGTAAAGACATACCGTACCTTCGTAGATTCCAGCAATATTATGGATCTCATTAAGGACTATGATTTCATTATCGACGGTACCGATAATTTCCCGGCAAAGTTTTTGATCAATGATGCCTGTGTTATGGCGGAGAAGCCATTCTCGCATGCCGGTATCATCCGCTTCAAGGGTCAGCTTATGACCTATGTACCGGGAGAAGGACCATGTTACCGTTGTGTATTCAAAAATCCACCGCCAAAGGATGCGGTTCCAACCTGTAAGCAGGCTGGTGTCATCGGTGCTATGGGCGGCGTGATCGGAAGCCTGCAGGCAATGGAGGCTATCAAATATATTATCGGTAAGGGAGATCTTCTCACAGGAAAGCTTCTGACCTATGATGCATTAAAGATGGAATTCCATACCATTAAGCTTCCGAAGGATGATCACTGTGCGGTATGCGGCGATGAGCCAACCATCACAGAGCTGATCGATTATGAGCAGGCAGTATGCGACCTTAAGTAGAAAACACCGGTGAATAGAGAGATGATATAGAAAGCAAGGTGAAAATATGGCGATCACGCTGAAAATGAAAAAGGAAGATTATGAAAAGATCCTGGCACATTGCCGGGAAGGACTTCCAAACGAGTCCTGTGGTCTTTTGGCAGGAGATATTGACGGAGAGATCAAGACGGTCACCGATGTATATCTTTTGACCAATATTGATGCAAGTAACGAACATTTTTCCATGGATCCGAAGGAACAGCTTGCAGCCGTGAAGGATGCGAGAGCCAAAGGAAAGAAGCTGATCGGCAACTTTCATTCCCATCCGGAGTCGCCATCCCGTCCTTCCGAGGAGGACAAACGGCTGGCTTATGATTCCACGATGGAATATCTGATCCTGTCTCTGCAGGAGGCAGATCATCCGGTATTAAAGGCATTTGGCATTGATCCGGAGAAGAATGTTACGATACATGAGATACAGTATATTTGATCATGACAGTATTTCAGCAGTCAGGGGGATCAGATAAACAGATTTTGCTATGATAAACACGACACAGAAAGGATGGTTCCATGAGTAAAGATTTCCAGGTACGCCGGATCACGACAGACGTGCTGATCATCGGAGGAGGTACAGCAGGCTGCTATGCAGCACTGACACTGAGCCGGGATACGGAGCTGTCCATTGTGATCGCGGAAAAAGCACATATTAAGCGCAGCGGCTGTCTGGCAGCGGGCGTCAATGCCATTAACGCCTATATTACGAAAGGTCGTGTGCCGCAGGATTATGTGGATTATGCCAAAAAGGATGCCGCAGGCATTGTCAGAGAAGATCTTCTGCTGACAGCGGCGGAGCATTTCAATGAAGTGACGGCAGATATGGAGCAGCTTGGTCTTGTGATCCTTAAGGATGAAAATGGAGAATATGTTACCAGAGGAAACCGTAATATCAAGATCAACGGAGAAAACTTCAAGCCGATCCTTGCCAAAGCGGTGCAGGCACAGGAGAATGTATCCATTTTAAACCGGGTGAATATTACAAAGCTTCTGACGAAGGATGGAACCGTTTACGGTGCCGTAGGATTTTCTCTGGAGGATGAGGCGGCCTATGTGATCGAGGCAAAGGCTGTGCTGGTAGCAACCGGAGGCGCCGCAGGACTTTACAAGCCAAATAATCCGGGATTTTCCAGACATAAAATGTGGTATCCGCCGTTTAACACAGGAGCCGGATATGCGATGGGTATTCAGGCGGGAGCCGAGATGACATCCTTTGAGATGCGCTTTATCGCACTGAGATGTAAGGATACTATTGCACCAACGGGAACCATTGCACAGGGTGTCGGAGCCAGGCAGGTTAATTCCCGAGGCTTTGTCTATGAGGATAAATACGGACTGACCACCAGCGAGCGTGTCTATGGCACAGTCAAGGAAAATCAGCTGGGAAACGGTCCATGTTATCTGCAAACAAGCGGAATTGATAAAGAGCAGGAGGAGAATCTCCTGAAAGCCTATCTGAATATGGCACCAAGCCAGACCCTGAAATGGATTGAAACCGGAGAGCTTCCGGGAGAGCAGGATGTGGAGATCGAGGGAACGGAGCCTTATATTGTGGGAGGTCATACCGCCAGCGGTTACTGGGTGGATACCAACCGGGAGACAACGATCCATGGTCTTTACGCCGCAGGAGATGTAGCAGGAGGCTGTCCACAGAAATATGTCACCGGAGCACTGGCAGAGGGAGAGCTTGCAGCAAAGGCGATTGAAGCACAGCTTGCAGGAAATGCAAAGGTCTCCAATGAAAAAGCAGATCAGACAGAGAATGATTCGTCGAAAAAAGCAGTATCTTCTTCGGAGAAGATAAAGAAATATATCGAGGTCCGGGCGGGACAGGAGATTGAGGCTTATGAGAATATCCTGAGTGATCATAAATCCTCCTTTACCGCAGAGGAGCTGGAGGAAGCGATGCAGAAGGTAATGGATGAATATGCCGGCGGCATTTCAACCCATTATCAATATAACGAGAAGCAGTTAAAGCTTGCGGATGAAAAGATCGATCAGCTGCTCGCCCTGGCAGATCAGCTTGCGGCGGAAAATATGCATGAGCTTCTGTTTGTTTATGAATTAAAGGAGCGCCTGATCGTCTGCAAGAGTCTGATCGCTCATCTGAGAGGACGCAAGGAGACGAGATGGCATTCTTTCAATGAAAATCTGGATTATCCGGAAACAGACGAGAATTATTTTAAATATGTCAATTCCCGTCTGGTGGATGGAAAGCTTCAGATCATTTTAAGAGACATTGTAAAGGAGGGATCCTATGAGCATACAAATTAATCGGCAGAAATGTGTGGGATGCGGACAATGTATGGAGGTTTGCCCCGGTACCCTCATCGAGAAGGAGCAGGGGAAGGCAGTCATGCGGTATCCCAGAGACTGCTGGGGATGTGCTTCCTGTGTGAAGGAATGTCCCGTGGGAGCTATTGGATTTTTCCTTGGAGCAGATATTGGCGGCAATGGGAGCGTTATGACTGTGACAAAAGACGGACAGATCTTACATTGGAATATTCATAAAAGCAACGGACGCGAGGTTACGATCGATGTTGACCGGCGCAGTTCCAACAAATATTAGAAAAGGATGGAGACGACTATGAGTGGATTAACACATTTGGATGAATTAGAGGCAGAGGCAATCTACATAATCAGAGAGGTTGCCGCAGAGTGTGAGAAGCCGGTTATGTTATATTCGATCGGTAAGGACAGCTCAGTAATGCTTCATTTGGCAATGAAAGCATTTTACCCGGAGAAACCGCCATTTCCTTTTCTCCATGTCAATACGACCTGGAAATTCCGTGAGATGATCGAGTTCCGTGATAAAACGGCAAAAGAACTGGGTATTGAAATGCTGGAATACATCAATGAAGAGGGTGTAAAGCAGGGGATCAACCCATTTGACCATGGTGCTGCTTATACCGATATCATGAAGACACAGGCACTGAAGCAGGCACTCAACAAATATGGTTTTACCGCAGCATTTGGTGGCGGCCGCCGTGATGAGGAAAAGAGCCGTGCCAAGGAGAGGATCTTCTCCTTCCGTAATGAGTCCCATGCGTGGGATCCGAAGAATCAGCGTCCGGAGATGTGGAAACTATACAATACAGAGATCAACAAGGGCGAAAGCATTCGTGTATTCCCGATTTCCAACTGGACTGAGAAGGATATCTGGCAGTACATTAAACGGGAAAATATCCCGATCGTACCACTTTATTTTGCAGCAGAGAGACCGGTTGTTTACCGTGACGGCAATATTATCATGGTGGATGATGACCGTATGCGTCTGGAGCCGGGCGAGAAGCCGGAGATGAAAATGGTTCGTTTCCGTACACTGGGATGCTATCCGCTTTCCGGTGGTATCGAGTCTGATGCAACCACACTGGATGAGATCATTGAGGAGACCTTAAGCTCCGTAGAATCTGAGAGAACCAGCCGTGTCATTGACAAGGACGGTGGTGCTGCAAGTATGGAAAAAAGAAAGAGAGAGGGGTATTTCTAGGATGAATGGATTATTAAAATTTATAACCTGTGGAAGTGTAGATGATGGAAAATCAACCTTGATCGGACATATTTTATATGATTCCAAGCTGCTGTATGCAGATCAGGAGAAGGCATTGATCCTGGACAGTAAGGTTGGTTCCCGTGGCGGAGAGATTGATTATTCACTGCTTTTGGATGGACTGATGGCAGAGCGTGAGCAGGGTATCACTATTGACGTGGCATATCGTTACTTTACCACAGACCACCGCAGCTTTATCGTGGCAGACACACCGGGTCATGAGGAGTATACAAGAAACATGGCAGTTGGTGCTTCCTTTGCACAGCTTGCGGTTGTTATGGTAGACGCAAAGCAGGGGGTACTGGTACAGACCAGACGCCACGCAAGGATCTGTGCCTTGATGGGTATCCGTTATTTCGTCTTTGCAATTAATAAGATGGATCTGGTAGATTACAGCGAGGAGCGTTTCAAAGCCATTGAAAAGGATATTAAGGAGCTGGCAGAAAGTCTTGGTCTTTACAGCGTAAAGATTATTCCGGTCAGCGCGACAGAGGGCGACAATGTCACGGCAGAGTCAGACAATATGCCTTGGTATCAGGGTGGAACACTCTTAAATTATCTGGAGACAGTAGATATTTCAGAGCAGGAGAATTCTTCTGTATTTTATATGCCGGTACAGCGTGTATGCCGTCCAAATCACGAGTTCCGTGGATTCCAGGGACAGATTGAAAGCGGCAGGATCAAGGTGGGGGAGACCATCACTACACTGCCGAGCGATGAGAAGGCAACCATTAAGTCGATCCTGAACGGAGATGCCGAGGTGCAGGAGGCGGAGGCAGGACAGGCGGTAACGATCCAGCTTGACCGTGAGGTGGATGTAAGCCGTGGCTGCGTGCTTACCAATGACGAGGATCTGCCATATACCAAGAATGTTACAACGACGCTTCTCTGGATGGATGACGAGCCGTTATCTCTGGGCAAGGAGTATCTTGTCAAGCTTGGAACCAAAAAGATTCCGGGTATCTTAAAGAGCATTGAGTATAAGATTGATGTCAACAGTGGCGAGCATATTCCGGCAGACCATGTAGAGAAAAATGAGATTGCCGTATGCCATCTGGAATTCTCTGAGAAGCTGGTTGTTGATAAGTTTAAGACCAACAAGACACTGGGTGAGCTGATCCTGATCGACCGTATCAGCCACGCAACCTCCGCATGTGGTGTGGTAGAGGATGTTTCCGAGGACGGTGAGGTTCCTTACTTCCAGAAGGATGATATTAAGACAGGCGGTTATATCTTCGAGGAGTTCTATTTCAATCTTGAAAACGCATTCCTGTCCAAGGTGAATACACAGGATAAGACATACCATGTAGGTGATACGGTACCGATCGAGGGCGACAGCTTCAAGTATCCGGATTATTTTGATATTCTTGCAGCAGACAGCGATGCCGTTATTCTGATCCGTAACCGTGTTATCGAGGATATCATTCCACTGTCCGATTATCAGTACACAGGACTTCCGGTACTGGATGAGAGAGGTTTTGCTCTTCGTATCCGAGTTAAGGCTGATCTGGATAATTATTTATATGAGTACAAGAATCTGGATAAAGAGAACCATTTAGAGTTCTTTAACAAGTGGTCCAAATTTGAGACATACCGTAGAATTATATGCACTGACAATTTCTGGATGATCTAATAATTCTGTCAAGCAAATAAGCAGTGTGCCTGCGGCCCAAAGTTTGCAGGTATCAGGAAAGGTTTAGGTTTTATATGAAGATTTCTACCAGAGGAAGATATGCTTTGATCCTGATGCTGGATCTGGCGAATCATAATCGTGGCGTGCCGGTGCCGTTAAAAGAAACCGCAAAACGTCAGCAGATTTCAGAAAAATATCTGGAGCAGATTATTTCCGTGCTCAACAAAGCTGGTTTTGTAAAGAGCGTCCGTGGGCCTCAGGGTGGTTATCTGCTGAAAAAAACACCGGAGGAATACACTGTGGGAATGATCCTGCGGCAGACGGAGGGGGATTTAATGTCCCTTTCTTCGGACACATCCAACGAAAGAGAAAAGGCTTCCGTGATCAATCGTGTCTGGGACAAAATGGGAAAAGCAGTCAATGATATTGTAGACAATATTACACTGCAGGATCTTTTGGACTGGGAGGAAGAGCAGACGGAAGAAGCCGGATTTTATGTGATCTAAATAATAAAAATAATACCGATAATGTTTCTTGGCGATACAGGATAAGGCATTATCGGTATCTTTGGTTTTGGGAAAAGAACAACGTGAAAGGAATGGAAGATTAATATGAAAGATATTATAATTATAGGAAGCGGCCCGGCGGGATTGTCTGCCGCGGTTTACGGCAGACGTGCCGGTCTGGATATTCTTGTGATCGAAAAGGAATATTGCGGAACAGGACAGATTGCAGAGAGTGGTCAGGTGGATAATTATCTGGGTATTCCGGGGATTGACGGATATTCTCTGGGAGAAAAATTCCGGGAGCATGCCGAAAATCTCGGGACGATTTTTCTGGAGGAAGAGGTCACGAAGCTGGAACAGTCCCATGGCTATTGGAAGGTGCTTCTGGCTGGAGGGGATGTTTTGGAGACAAAGACCGTGATCTATGCGGCAGGTGCTTCTCATCGTCATTTGAATGTACCGGGAGAGGACAAGCTTTCCGGCAGGGGTGTGTCTTATTGTGCTACCTGTGACGGTGCATTTTTTCAGGGAAAAACCACGGCAGTGATCGGTGGCGGAGATACGGCACTGGATGATGCTCTTTATTTGTCGCAGATCTGTGAGAAGGTGTATCTGATCCACCGCCGTGACGAGTTCCGTGGAAATGCCGGAACCGTGCAGAAAGTAAAGGATGCAGAAAATATTGAGATCCTGACGAACGCCAGAGTGCAGGAGATTCAGGGGGAGCAGCGGGTAGAGGCTGTGGTGCTGGATAATGGTAAGAAACTGGAGGTAGCCGGTGTCTTTGCGGCAGTGGGAATGGAGCCGGTGACCGGATTACTTCAGGGCGTTGCGGAGCTTGACGAGTATGGCTATGTAGCAGCAGGAGAGCAGGGGATCACCTCTGCTGCAGGTCTGTTTGTGGCAGGTGATGTGCGCACCAAGGCACTGCGGCAGGTGATCACAGCGGCAGCAGACGGCGCCAACGCAGCGACGGAGGCGGAGAGATATATAAGGGAGCAGTAAAATCATAGAAAATGTTTATTGACTTTTCTTTCTTTCTTTCTTAAAATAATAAAAAGAGAGAAAGGAGAGAAAGAATGAGCGGGAAGACAGGTGAGAAGTTAAATACAGAATATAAGCAGGAATATGTTTCAGATATAAAAAAAGAAGTAATTGCATTTGCAAATGCTGAGGGAGGCACTGTTTTTGTTGGGATATGCAATGATGGTGCTGTCAAGGGGGTAGATGATCCGGATGAGGTTATGCTTCGCATTGTGAATTCCCTAAAAGATGCGATTGCTCCGGATGTTATGCCTTTTGTCAGGGTGGACAGTGTTGCTATCGAGGGCAGAAATGTGATTGAAATTCAGATTACAACCGGGACAAATCGTCCGTATTATTTGAGGGAAAAGGGATTGAAGCCCGGAGGTGTATATGTTAGAAAGGGCAGTTCTTCACAGCCTATGACGGAGGAAGGAATCCGGGAGATGCTTCTTCAAAACAGCGGAAGATCCTTTGAGTTGTGCCGGAGTATGACACAGGAGCTGACCTTTCGGGAATTCTACCGGGAAATGGAGCTGAGAGGGTTTGAAATCGGAGATGCCCAGATGCGGACACTGAAATTGATCGGGGAGGACGGATTGTATACCAATCTGGCTTTGTTGTTGTCTGATCAGTGTGAGGTGACGACTAAAATAGCATTATTTCAGGGAAAAGACAAAGAGATTTTCCGGGATCGCAAGGAGTTTTCGGGTTCTCTTTTAAAGCAGTTGGAGGATGTTTACCAATATGTTGACATGACCAATAAAACAAAAGCGAGCTTTTCCGGGTTAGAACGGACCGATACCAGGGACTATCCCGAGGAGGCTATCCGGGAGGCCCTGCTTAACAGTATCGTTCACAGAGACTATTCCTTTAGTGGAAGTAATCTGATCAATATTTATGAGGACCGGATGGAATTTGTTTCACTGGGAGGTCTGGTTCCGGGACTGGAGATCAATTCCATTTTTCTTGGAGTTTCCCAGTCGAGAAATCCGGGTCTGGCGGCTGTATTCTATCGTATGAAGCTGATCGAGAGCTATGGAACCGGCATCGGGAGGATTCAAAGAGCATATAAAAACCGGAAAGAGCAGCCGAAGTTTGAAACAGCCAAAGGCGTTTTCAGGGTGACGTTACCTAATCGAAATGAAGAAATAGAAGAGCCTTCATTTGTGGTTCGGGAGGTTCCTGCAAATTATATGATGTCTGTCCGGGATGAAAAGAAGCGGCTTCTTGATTATGTCAGAAAGAATAAAGTGATCACCAGAAAAGAGGCGGAAAAGCTTCTTGGAGCAGGTTCGACAAAGGCGTTTCGGATTCTCAAGGAATTATGCGGTACCGGGCAATTAGAACAAAGAAAAAAGGGAAGATTGAGTATCTATACGGTGAACGATAATGATAATATTCAGTAAAAAAGAAAGAGCCGGAAATCAATGGAGAATATTTCATAAGGACACAGTCCGTCAGGCATTCTGGCGGGCTTTGCCCATTATGGGAAGTTATCTGTTTGTGAGCATGTCCTACGGACTTTTGATGCAGGAGGCGGGCTATCGCTGGGGCTGGTCCCTGCTTGTGAGCATGACAGTGTATACCGGGGCATTCCAGTTTGTTCTGATCACCTTTTTAAGCAGTGGTGCGTCTCTTCTCACCATTGGTCTCACGGCATTATTTATGAACAGCCGCCAGTTCTTTTATGGGCTCACCTTTGTGGAGGACTTTCCGAAGATGGGAAAACGTTATCCCTATATGGTGCATACTATGACCGACGAGACCTATGCGGCAAACTGTGCCCTGCGGATGGAGCAGGAGCAGAAAAGAGAAAAGTCTGACTGTGAGATATATGATGAAATGTTCTGGATCGCTCTTTTTGCCAGAATAAGCTGGATGGCGGGAGCCGTAGCGGGAGGCATGATCGGACAGAGCATACCGGTAGAGTTGAAAGGCATTGACTTCTGTATGACCGCATTGTTTGTGACCATATTTGTGGACCAGTGGAAAGCAGCGAAAAGCCATATACCGGCACTTTTGGGACTTGACTGCGGCGTGGTGCTTCTTCTGGCTGTGGGACCGGATTATTTTTTACTGCCGACGCTGATTCTGGTATCGGGAATCCTTTTGGCGGTACGGGGAAAGATGAGTGGGGAGGTTATGGAAGATGAGTAATATTCAGGCATTGACAGCAATCGCATTGGCGGCAGCCTGCACTCTTTTTATGAGAGCACTGCCCTTTACCCTCCTTGGGAAAAAACAGGAGATTCCGGCGGCAGTCCGGTATCTTGGGAAAATCCTTCCGGCGGCGATCATGGCAGTGCTGATCGTGTATTGTCTGAAATCCGTTCCGATGGATTTCGGCGGGACAGGTCTTTGCCAGCTTCTGGCGGTAGGAGTCTGCGTGCTTCTCCATCTCTGGAAAAAGAATACACTGTTAAGCATCGTGGGAAGTACGGCATTTTATATGGTACTTCTGCAGGTGATGGGGTAAGGCGGCAACCCTGTGATCCATACATTAAAAATAGGAAAAAGGGGATATCATAATATCAATGATTGTGGTACACTGAGTAAGGCTATGGAATGCGTTACGAAAGAATTACTCTTGTGGGCCAGGGTCTGCAGGGGATTAGAAAGGCATGGTTAGTAGTATGTTAAATCAGTTTTCCAGAACACAGCTTTTATTGGGAAAGGAAGGAATTGACCGGCTGGCATCGGCAAAGGTGGCAGTTTTTGGTATTGGAGGTGTCGGCGGTTATGTCGTGGAGGCACTTGTCAGAAGCGGTGTGGGTTCTTTTGTACTTGTTGATGATGATAAGGTATGTCTGACCAATCTCAATCGTCAGATCATTGCGACCCGCAGCACCGTTGGAAAATATAAAACAGATGTGATGCGTGACCGTATTCTTGATATTAACCCACAGGCACAGGTGGAAGTCAGACAGTGCTTTTATCTGCCGGAAAATGCGGATGAATTTGACTTTTCCGGGTATTCCTATGTGGTGGATGCGGTGGACACTGTGACTGCCAAGCTGGACATCATTATGCGGGCGAAAGAAGCAGGCGTGCCGGTGATCAGCAGCATGGGAGCAGGAAATAAGCTGGATCCGACGAAGTTTCAGGTGGCAGATATTTACGATACGACAATCTGTCCATTGGCGAGAGTCATGCGTCGGGAGCTTCGCAAAAGAAATGTCAAGGATCTGAAGGTGGTTTACTCTACTGAGAAGTCGATTCGTCCTTTGGAGGATATGAGTATCAGCTGCAGGACAAACTGCATCTGTCCGCCGGGAGCAAAGCACAAATGCACAGAGCGCCGCGATATTCCGGGTAGTGTGGCATTTGTTCCATCTGTAGCGGGACTGATTATTGCCGGAGAGGTTGTGAAGGATCTGGCAGGTCCGTTGCCGGTTCAAGAATAGAAGGGATGATATCCGATTATGAATATAGAAAAATTAGAAAAAAATCTGAGAGACCTGATGCTGGAGGAGCAGGTGAAGCTTGGTTATCGTAAGGAGCTTTTGCGTCTGTATTATCCGTTATCCTCTCTGAATCATCTGCTGGAGACAGATTGTACCGAAGAAGAAATGCTGGAGCGGATGAAGGAGTTTTCGGAGGCTACGAGAGCACACTTTGGCGGGATTACAGCATCTTCTAAACAGGAAAGATTTTGCATTCAGATTCCACCGGAGGGAGTGGAGTATGTCCACGAGCATCAGGAAGAGGATGATTTCCTGGTGAAATTTATAGAGACGATCGCCCGTCACGGCTGCACTCTGAAGGATGTGGAAACGCTTTTTGCACATTATTCCGATCAGGTGTTTGAGGGCAGTTATGCAGGGGATGATTTTGATTATCTGTTCTATTTTCGGGACAGTAAACCAAATGATTACCGCTACTGTATTACTTTTGAGGGCTGTCATGTGATCTATCACCGGTTTACGCCGGAGGACTATGTGGATTATGATTTTGGAGAGGTTATTCCGGTGAAGGGAGAGTAAGATTATGTTTACAGGAACATTCTGGTCATTGCTGCCGCCAATACTGGCGATCGTACTTGCTTTGATCACAAAAGAGGTTTACAGTTCGCTGTTTGTAGGGATCGTAGTAGGTTCCTTTATGTATGCACAGTTTCATCCATGGACGGCATTTACCGTGATCTTTGATACCATTAAGGACAGCATGAACATTAATATTTTATTTTTTATGGTCATGCTTGGAATGGTGGTTGTGCTGATGTCCCGTTCCGGCGGTTCTGCCGCCTATGGAAAGTGGGCGATCTCCAAGATTAAAAATAAAAAGATCGCCTTATTATCCACCATGGGACTGGGTGTACTGATCTTTGTGGATGATTATTTTAACTGTCTGACCGTAGGTTCAGTGATGCGTCCGGTGACGGACCGCTATAAGGTATCAAGGGCAAAGCTTGCATATATCATTGATGCCACGGCAGCTCCCGTCTGCATTATTGCACCAATCTCAAGCTGGGCGGCGGCAGTAAATTCCTATGTGCCGAAGGGATCCTCCCTGACCGGATTCAGTTTGTTTCTGCGGACGATTCCGTATAATTTATATGCGATCCTGACACTTCTCATGGTCTTATACCTGATCCTGACCGGGTTCGATTTTGGTCTGATGAAAAAGCACGAGATCAATGCAGAACGGGGAGATCTTTTTACCTCCGGATCGGAGAATATCAAAGAGGAAAAGCAGGAAGAGGTCAATGAAAAGGGGCGCGTGGCGGATCTGATCCTGCCGGTTTTATTGTTGATCGTATCTGCGATCGGAGCCATGATCTATACCGGCTTTTTAGGGGGAGCGACCAATGTTGTTGCTGCATTTTCCGGCTGTGATTCCGAGAGGAGTCTGATCTTTGCGGGACTTGTCACGATATTATTCTGTATGATCTGGTATCTGCCACGAAAGGTACTGACATTTCAGGACTTTATGGACAGTTTTGTAGAGGGCTTTCGTCTGATGGTTCCGGCAATGGCGATCCTGACCTTTGCATGGGCGTTGAAGGGGATTGGCGATCATCTGGAGATCAGTACATTCGTTAAGGGTGTTGTAGGACAGAATGCATCCGCCAGCCTGTTTATTCCGATGATCGTTTTTGTGATAGCGATCTTTCTGGCATTTTCTACAGGGACAAGCTGGGGAACCTTTGCGATTCTTGTACCGATCGTGATTGCTATGTTTCCGGAGCAGGGACATCTGGAAATGATGATCATTTCCGTATCGGCAGTTCTGGCAGGAGCGGTGTGTGGTGATCATGTGTCCCCGATTTCGGACACAACGGTCATGTCCTCGGCGGGGGCACAGTGTAATCATATGAACCATGTTTCGACACAGCTTCCCTATGCGGCAGTGGTAGCGGCCGTTTGTGTTGTGGGATACATTCTGGCGGCATTTATCCAGATCTGGTGGATCGTGCTTCTGCTAAGTGCAGCGATCCTGCTGGCAGTGCTTACCGGAATGCGGATGTGGCTTCAGAAGAAAGATAAATAATATGAAAAGTTTTTCTGGTTGAAACCGAAAAAGTATTTGTATATTTACTGTTTTTTGGTATAATTTACAAAAGATGAGATCATATGAATGTTCTGCTGCAGTTTGAAGACGGCAGATTATATTAGGAGAGGTCTGGTTATGATGATTTTTAGAAATGATTATATAAAAGCAGTAGAACCCTTTATTGATAAGCCGATCGTGAAGATTTTGACAGGTGTTCGTCGTTG
>CAKRHL010000011.1 GCA_934338765.1 uncultured Lachnospiraceae bacterium
GACTAATGTCTCAGCCACAACAGTTTTAAGATCAGAATAACAAACTCCACGGCACCAAATCCAATCAACAGGGCAATTCCGCGATTCTGCGGCTTCTTGATCTGTATTTTGGACAGGAAGAAAAGTCCTGTCAGGATCATCACTCCAAAGTAAAGGAGTGTCAGATCGGCGCGAAGTAGAAGGTGGAACAGAAGTACCGCAGGAAAGATCAGGGCTGCAGTTGTCACAGGCAGACCGGTGTATATCTTGGCTCCCGTCTCATCGCGGTTCTGATCCTCCTCCTCCATGACATTGAAATATGCAAGACGGATCATTGCCGCCAGCACATACAGTACAGCGATAAAGGTCAGGACGATCTGTGTGGATTTCTGATAATGTGTCAGCACATAACAGGTAAATCCGGAAAGTCCCGGCGTGCGGATAGCGTATCGGAGCATGGAAATCCCAATACAGGCAGGAAGCAGACCGAATGCAACCAGATCCGATAAAGAATCAATCTGAATACCGAAGTTTTTCATCTGGTCGGTGCGGTTCTTTTTGGTGCGGGCGACCTTTCCGTCAAAGGTATCACATAATCCCGAAAAAAGCAGAAAGAACATTCCCAGATAAGGGTGTCCTATTCCGTTCAGGCAAAGCATAATACCGGTTGCCCCCGACATCAGTGAAAGGTAGGTAAGAACTACTGTGTAATCATAAAATCCAATCATTTTCATTTCTCCATTTTCATTTTTCTTTTGCGAAGTACAATGTAACCTGCGATCACCGTGACCAGACTCACGAGAATGCAGACATAGAAAGAGAGTCCGCGGCTTAAGATCTCCAGCCGGAATGCCTCTTCCCTCGGCATAAGCCGGCAATAGCCCTTTAGCATCAGATAATCCGTGACTCCCATGCCTCCGGGGATCGGTACGCAGTTTGATCCCAGCACCACGTAGATCTGTGTAGCCAGCAGATGAGGCAGCTTGCGCAGGTCACCATGCATGGCACCGAAGGAAAATAAGGTCACAATGATCTGCGACATGCGCTGCAGCACATTGAGAATGTACACTTTCCATAGCATTTTGCGTCCCCCTAGTACGGCATCCACACAATGGCTGTACTTTTCCAGAGAGGCGGAGAGCTTACGTTCCATGCGTCCGGCAAGCCGGTGGCAGTGAAGCCGGTGAAGTGATCCGGCAATACCGAGGCAGATGGACTTCATAAGAGTCTGCTTCCGGAGCAGCATATAAAATAATATGCCAAGTCCGGCCAGGATCACGCCTCCCGCCACGATCAGAATACGACAGGCAATGCTGAAATTCAGAAAGATCTTTGGGAATATCAGAATGTCCGCAATGCTAATACTGATGATCGCCAGTGTGTACATGATCAGATTCAGCAGAAGAGCAGTCATAACTGCTGTCACCGGAATGCCATCCTGTACCATAAAAAATGCGCTGGCAGGCTGTCCGCCGGAAGCGGAAGGGGTAATGGCAGAAAAATATACGTCTGCCGCAGAATAAACAAATCCCTGAGTCCGCTTCACAGGATATCCCATATGCCGCAGGATCACCCGCAGAGCATCTCCCTCAAACCAGATAAATCCAAGCATGCTGATACCGGCCGGTACGATGCCGCCCGGGGACGATTCCCGGAGACCGGCAGCCAGTTCATTCAGCGAAATACCGCTTCCCTTAAATACAGCGTAGATGGTGATCAAAGCGAGAATCAGGGTGACGATAAAACAGATAATTTTATTTGTATTTTTATATATTATATCTTTCATATATCGACGGTTATGTAAATACACGATCCTTTAGTATAGATAATGATAATAAGTTACCGTAATACTATAACATAAAATAAATGATAAAGGGGGCGTTATCATTAAAAAGAAGAAAAATTTAATAAATAAAAAAAATTTTAAAGACTCTATCAAAGAAATTATGACGGCAAAATAAAAAGCAGGCAAATGAAATGGGCAGGATGACCGCCGCAATGATAGTGATAGCTTCCCAAACCGCTGACATTGCGATAGTCATGATGGCCGCCGTAAGCATCTGTTCTTCCTGAATGAGCACCACAGACGGTGTAGGGAATAAGCAGGCAGACGCAAAGTAATGTTACCATAAGTTTTCGTAATCTTTGATTTTTCATAATCTTCCTCCTTTTTTGATAAATCAGTATACATTCAATTATACTACAATTAAAATAGTATTGCAACTTCAAGATGGGAAAGTTTGGATAAATGTTCCTTATCGCAACACGATAATAAATTATTGACAAATACAAACATACTGCTATAATGTTGTTATCGTAATACGATAAATAATCATTGTGTCATATAAAACCGGCCGGCAAGGATATGACACATCAGGGGGATGATTTTCTATATTGAAAGCAGACATATTACAAACAAAAATGAAACAACGCTCGAAACAAAAAGTATTGGTTTTCATTGCGTTTCTGGCAGTGGTACTGATCGCGGGGATATTTATTTCGGAACGAAAAACATTGCAGTCGCAATTTCCGTTGGGAGCGGATGCCGTTTGCTTCCGGGATACCGGACAGTATCTGGATGTGGTGAGTTATGAATATAAGGGACGTATTTATGTCCCCTATGGGAGACGAAAGGATGGCTGGGGAAAGCCGCGGGTCCGGGAGATTGAAAGGTGTATTGGATATGTGGAGGATGAGACAACAGCACAGGAGAATCGGACGAAAGACATGGACACTGCTGACAGCGGAGTATATGTTTATACAATGGAGGGGGATGAGGAACATAATTTTCTGATGGAGTATGTTGAAACCGGATTGATGGATGAGCCGATATATCTCCGGGCAGTCGATACAAAGGGGGAAGCTGCCGGACAAGTGGGACTTCCGGATTATGTAGAGCCGGAGGAGGCAGATGCCATGGCATCGGTCTGGAAATAGAGACCGGGATTTGGAAGACAATAAAAACTATATACGGAAAGGAATGGATGATTATAATGGAACAGAAAACATTAGCAGCATGGTTAAAAATTATTATTATCGGTACAGGAATCTGTGGCATCGTGATCGGAGCACTGCTTCTGCCGGAGGTGGGACGGGAGATTGTTGTGGCCAATAAGGAGTTTGCCTCCTGGCTGATGCCGTGGCTTGTTTTTATATGGCTGGGGATGATCCCGTGTTATGTGGCACTGGTATTTAGCTGGCAGATCGCAGACCGGATCGGCCGGGATCAGTCGTTTACTGTTGAGAATGCATTGCGTCTCGGCTGGATATCCAGACTGGCGGCGGGAGATACGGCTTTCTTTTTTGTGGGAAATATAGTATTGTGGTTATGTGGAAAAAATCATCCCGGGATTTTGCTGGGAGCATTGTTTATCTGCTTTGTGGGGATTGTGATCGCCGTGGCAATGGCGGTGTTGTCGCATCATACAAGGAAAGCGGCTGCGCTGCAGGAGGAAAATGACCTGACGATCTGATGCATTGGTATGAGTAAAAGATCCGACAGGAGGATTTCAGATAGAGATGAGGAAGGAATGAACGGCATTATGGAAGAATTATTACCGGGAGAGATTATATTTAATATCGATGTGATGCTGGCGAAGCGCAAGATGAGCGTGACGGAGCTGGCGGACCGGGTGGGAATCACCCTTGCCAATATGTCCGTTCTCAAAAACGGCAAGGCAAAAGCATTGAAGGTGTCAACACTGATCAAGATCTGCCATGCGCTGGACTGCCAGCCGGGGGATATTTTGGAATACCGGGAAGAGGAATAACAAATGAAGCGTTGTATGGATTCGGAAAATCTTCACAGAAGATTAAAAAAGATTATCGGCCAGGTCAAGGCCATTGACCGGATGGTGGATGAGGATGTGCCCTGCGAGGATGTGTTGGCGCAGCTCAATGCGGCAAAGTCCGCACTGAATAAATGCGGTCAGGTTGTGCTGGAGGGACATATCAATCACTGCATTAAAGACGCCATTGAGAAGGGGGACGAGGAGGAGATCAAGAACTTCACAAAGGCGATCGAGCGCTTTGCAAATATGCAGTAGATTTTGATTCAGGAAACGAAGGATGAAATGGAAGCTCCTGCAGATAAGAGGACTTGAAAATAACATACAGACTGATTTGTTGGAAGTGTATCGGTTTTCGTGGATTATTGTGGGGTTGACAAGCCTATACCTCCATAGATATAACGAACCCATACCCATATGGGTATGGAAAGGATGGTTTGATGAAACAGAAAATTGACAATATAACAGAAAAAATCGAGGAAATCATGGAATGGGGAGGAACCGGAAGGGATATTACACTGCTGGTGATCTCGGCGGTAGCGCTGATGGTCAGCATCTTTCATCTGGTGCCGGGGCTGCCCTTTGATGCGTTACAATTATCGGAACATATAAGAGAAATACGCTTCCTTAAAGGCGGCGTAATTATTTCGGGAAATAGGAATATTTGTCCCGTTTTTGGTACTGATCTGAGTCTTGGTAAACTGTTCCACACAGTTTAGATTTACGATGTAGCTTCTGTGGCATTTGAAGAAACCCTTCTTCAGGCAGAAGATTTCCTCACATTTAGAAAAAAGCTCCCGTATCTCTAAGATCGTGTCGTTGGACAGGGATACCAGGACTCGTTTGTTTTGTGCCTCCAGATATTCAACATCCTCCAGAGTGATCCGGCAGAAGCCGGTGCCCGTCTGTGCCGTAAATGACTCCGGGGAAGAGTGGGTTGAGGAGAGAAAGTCGTCCAGAACCCGGAATAAATGCTCTGACTCAATAGGCTTCATCAGATAATGGAATGCCTTTACCTCATAGGAATCAACGGCATATTCACGGGAGGAGGTCAGAAAGACGATCGGAACCGTCTGGTAATCCTGACGGAGTTCTCTGGCGGTATCCATACCATTGAGCAGAGGCATGATGATATCCAGAATGATCAGGTCCATACAATATGTCTGATGTGCCTGGATCAGATCATCCCCGTTGGTGAAATGATATAATGTTACATCGATCCTGTGCTGGTCGGCCCACTGTGTCAGAAGTTGTTCCAGTTCATTTATAAATTGAATCTCATCATCACAGATTGCTATTTTCATAATCCCGGTACCTCAAAAGCTTACACGATAATTCTAAGTATAAATATATGGTTCAGTACAGAAAAGTGGTACTGACCATGTAGCTGCTCTACATAGTATACAATACTTTTAACTCCAATTCCATGCCCTTTTTGATCAGATGCAGGAATACCATCAATAAATTTTGGTGTTGAGTCAACGGGATTTTCAATTTCAAGCAGCAGCTGGTGATCCTTTTGGGTAAGAGAAAGCCGGGCCCATCGGTTGCCGGACTGCAGTTTTTCCAGAGCGTGCATGGCGTTTTCGAGGGCATTGGAAAGAATCGTGCAGATTGCAAGATCAGAGCAGGGGAGGGATTCTCCGGTCTGGATAGTGCAATGCAGGGTAAAGCCCTTGTCAGAAAAACGCATCTGATAAATAGAAATTACAGAATTGATCATTTCATTGCGGCTGTAGCGCTCAATGACCGTTTCGTCATAAGCCTCTCCGATCTCTTTGATATACTTCCGTGCCGGCTCCGTGGAATCCTCCTGCAGCAGTGTCAGCAGGATATTCAGATGGTGCCGCATATCGTGGCGCAGGATGGACAGTTCCTGGCGGCTGTTTCGAACCTGATCGATCTCCTTCTGTATCGAATGAAGCTGGATCTCCATGAGCTCGCTGTACTGGCGGATCTCCTGTTTTTTTTCAAACTCCCTGTAGTATACCAGCAGAAAGATCAGATAGGCAATGCAGAAAGCAAAGCCCATAAACTCTACGACTGCCTTGTTGCCGGAGTAGAGCAGGCTGGAGAACTTGGTGGTCGTGTAGTCGAAAACATAATACAACAGAGGCAGAAAGCCGATCACGCAAAGCTCCCGCTTCTCCTTTGCAAAAATGGCGGCTGTTGTGCGGCAGACAAAACGGCATAGCAGTATAAAGGTTACAAAGGTCGTAACGATACGGGCGGTGTAATAGCACCAGTCCTGCCCGGTCAGGCTGAATACGAACATGCCGATCCATGTACTCACCTGGCAGCCCAGATATGCCGAAAAGACAGAAGTAAAGCAGGATAACAATGGATATTTATAATATAAATGAAGAAAAAGAATCAAAGGCAGATGGATGATCAGCGGATAGATCTGTCTGGCAAATACATCGCTGACCGTCAGGGAGAAGAAGAGATAGAGGAGTCCCTCGCAGCAGAAAAATAAAAAAAGCATACCACTATTCCTGCGGTTCTGCCGTATCCCAAGGAAAAAGGCGGAAATATAAATGCCGAATAATAACGTAGTAATATCATGTGTCATGGATAAAATTTCAACTAGCATTCGCATTTCCTCCTTTATGTCATAAGTTGATTATAAAAGAATTTTATAGGAAATACAATGATATTCGGTGACCATTCACACCATATTTACGCCGTTCGCGCCAAAAACAGTAACAATAATGCAAAAATGTTATACTCATATCAGTGGAGTTATGCAAACAATTTAAAACAAGGAGGAATATGCATGAAAAGATTACTAATATGTTTCATGATGTTATTAAGTCTGACTGTGTTTATGCAGGTAACACCTGTAAGTGCAGCAGATGATCAGGAGGTAACGATCTATGACATGAGAAGTGATTATGACAGCAAGATCGTTGTACCTAATACGTTGCCAAGAACGTATCAGATTCCCCAGAAGGGAGACGGTGTCAGCTATAAGGTAGTATCCGGAAGCAAATCCGTTGAAGTTTCTGATGCCGGTCTGGTGTCAGCCAAGAAAACCTACTGGAAAGTTATATCCGGAGGCTATGTCTATGTAGGAACGGCTGATGACCATGACTATTACACAATCTACAGCGGTGACGCAGAGGTTGAGATCACGACGCCGGAGGGGACACAGACCCTGACGGTACATTTGCTCAATTACCTCACCATTTATCAGAATGATGTTCTGCAGAAGTATATTGACAAGAATATCACAGAGGATATGAGCGATGATGAGCTGGCAGATGCGATCGCCAAATTCCCGGCAACATATGATTACGATAAAAACTATTCTACATTTCTGGACATGATCCTCAACGGCGGCGGTGACTGTGTGGCAAGCACACAGGCTATCATAAAGCTGGCAGAGAAGCTTGGCTATAAGGCATGGAGCCGTGATGGCAGCCGTGATGCAGGCGCAGGTTCAGCCCATGTCAATGCCATGGTAGATATCAATGGCCAGCTTTACCAGCTGGATGCAGGATATAATGAAAGTGTTGGTGCATCCGGATACCGGAAGTATGATGTGCAGAAGAGAAACTCTTTATTCAGCTATAAGCTTGTAGATGACGACCAACATGCATGTATCTTGTCCTATGATGCAAAGGACACCTCCGGTGTTGTGGAGGTACCGTCTGAAATTGACGGGTATCCGGTGACACAGATTGCATGGAGAGGTATGTCAAAACTGGAGTGTTCCAAGATTGTTCTGCCGGATACGCTGAAAACTTTAGATGCAGTATCCTTTTATTACTGCGACAAACTGAAAGAGCTGGAGATCCCGGCATCTGTTGAAGAGATCGGTTCCTCTCTCATTCAGGGCTGCAGCAGTGTGGAGAAGCTTACGGTAGCAAAGAACAATGCAGCTTATATGTCTGAGGACAATGCAATCTACAGTAAGGACGGCACAACACTTGTCGCTGCGACAATGGTTTCTGAGTTTAAGATTCCGGATACCGTTACGGAGATTGGTCCGGGTGTATTTTTTGAGAATAAAAATCTCATCAGCATTGAGATCCCGGCAAATGTAAAGAAGATATCCGATACGGCATTCAATAGCTGTAGAAATCTCAGAAGTGTACAGTTTTCCGAGGGCTTAAAGGAGATCGGTGAAAACTGTTTCTGGGGAGATTCCGCCTTATCGGTCATCCGTATCCCATCTACGGTAACCAATATTGGATACGGTGCATTTCTTGCCTGTAAAGGACTGGTGGGAGCATATTTCTATGGTGATATTCCGGAGTTCCAGTCTACAATGCCAACGCGTGCAAACAACATCTTCAACAGCTGTGACAGTCTTAAGACGGCATATTATCCAAAGGGCAATACGTCCTGGGAAAATGCCAGTGCCAAACTTCTGTCATATCAGGGAAATGCATCACTTCAATGGGCAGCATGGGATAAAGATGCAGCACAGTCCATTTACGATGCAGAGATCACAGTCGCTGCAGGAAGGTATATATATACCGGCAGAGCATTTACGCCGGATGTGAAAGTGACACTGCAGGGAACCACTTTATTAAAGGATACGGATTATGTTGTAAGATATTATAATAATGTAAACGCAGGTGCTGCATATGTGCAGATCTTCGGATGTGGAATTTACGAGGGTGAAAAGCAGACGATCTTCCAGATCGAAAAGGCAACATTGACCATTCGGGCATATCTGTCAGGAAAAGTGACGGTTGGTCAGAGTATCAGTTTTATCAGTATAGCACCATCCGGATATGACTATGAGTTTAGTTCTTCCTCAGATGAGATCGCAACGGTAACAACAGGTGGTGTGATCACAGGAGTAGCGCCGGGAGTAGTTAAGATCAAGATACGTTATCCGGGTGATGACAATTATCAGGCGGCAGAGGTAGAAAAGACCGTTACGGTAGTCAGGGATCCGTCTGCTACTGAGGCACCGGTTAAGACAGCAACACCGGGAGCAGTAACAACGCCAACACCGGGAGCTGTTAAGACACCGACACCGGGAGCGATCAAGACACCGACACCGGGAGCGATCAAGACACCGGTACCGGGAGGCATCAAGACGCCGACGCCGGGAGCAGTTACCACAGCACCGGTTGAGAGCGGCAAGCCGGATAATCCGACCCAGACACCTGTAGAGAGCGACGAGCCGACAGCAACACCGGTTGAGAGTGAGGAGCCGGGTACACCGACAGCAACGCCGGGAGAGAGTAATACACCGGTTGTGCCAACAGCAGCACCGGGAGAAAGCGACAAGCCGGTTGTGCCGACCCAGTCACCGGTAACGAGCAATAAGCCGGCTAATCCGACAAAATCTCCGGATGCAACAAAGACACCGACCCAGTCACAGACACCAACGGCAACGAAAAAGCCAAGTACAACGGAAGATACCGGAAGTACCGTAGCGGTTGGAAAGACAGTTACCATCAAGAATGCAAAGTATCGTATTACAGGAAAGAATACAGCAGAATTTGTTGGACTTGTAAAAGGAAAGACTGTTAATATACCAAATACCATTACCGTGGGAGGGAAGGTTTATAAGATAACCTCTATTGCAGCTAAAGCCTGCAGGGAGAATAAAAAGATCACGAAGCTTGTAATCGGAAAAAATGTCAAAAAGATTGGAAAAGAAGCGTTCTTTAACTGCGTGAAATTAAAGAACATTAATTGCAAGAGTAAGCTTCTGAAAGTCGGAAGTATTAAGAAAAATGCGTTTAAGGGAATAAATAAAAAGGTAGTTCTTAAGGTGCCGAAGGCGCAAAAGGTTCTCTACAAGAGCTTGTTTATCTTTTAACAAACAGACGCAGAAAGATCAATAAACGTGAAACAAGGGCTGTGCCGTCAGGCACAGCCCTTGTTGGATCTATCCGGAAACCGCAGGACTTTTCCCGCCTGGAAAATAAAGAAAAAACGGGAATCAGCCGATTATCATAGTAGTATGCAACCGGAAGCGTGGACATGGAGGGAACAGTGCGTGAAAGCAGCGCATATTCAAGGAGGATGAAATAAAATGAATCAGGGAATGATATCGGGGAATGCGGAGGATGCTTACCGTCGGAAACAGACCGGCGTATCGGGAGCTGCCGGCAACAGGAAAACATATAAAACTAAGACGAAAAAAACATCGTCAAAATCGCAGCAGACGGAACGGACCAATAAAAGGGACAGTGGCAGGGACGGCGAAGGATTATATGAAGAGGGTGTGCGGTATGATGTGTCCAATGGCAGGAGCAGGGTGGCACAGATCCTGAGTCAGCAGCAGAGCCTGTATTCTTATGAAGAGGATGATTTCCAAACGGCAGCAGAGAAAACATCGAAAACCCAAACAACAAAAGCCGGACAGACACAGGCTGCAGCAGAAAGTGGAACGGAGATGGACGGGGCGGACGACCAGTCGGAAAACATTGATACCCAGGGATATTCCGTGTCAGATATTGAGTATATGGAACGTCTTTTGGAGCGTATGAGGGAGAGTCAGAAAAACATAACCAAGACAAAAACGACGTCAAAGAAAGCTGTAACTTATAATTATCGCAAGGTGTCCGGTGCGATCATGCGTGCAAAAACGCGGGTGCAGGCGGGCAATGCACTCAGCTCTGCAAAGTCGGAGCTTTCCAGTCTGAAACGGAAAGCCGGATCCGGGCAGTATAAGGATGAGGAGCTGCAGATGGCTATTAACCATGTCAATAAGATGATCCGTACAGCACGCAAAAAGATGTCTCATTTAAAGCTGGAGGAAATGCGTAAAAAGGGAGATCAGGATACCGTTAAAGGCAGAGAACGCAAAAATCAAAATATAAAGAAGGATAAGGCATTACAGAGCAATACACCTGCAAAGGCAGAGCTGGATCGACAGGTGCTTGAGCTGAAAAAGAAATTAAAACAGATCACTAAGACAGAGAAAAACGGCCACCGCCGTTCGGAAAATTATGAATTGCTGCAGGCGGACATGGAGTATTTAAAGAGCAAGATCCAGATGATGCGTCAGGAGCAGTCAGGCCAGGGCACGGATACATCACAGCAGAGTGAGTTTGGAAGTGCCGGCACAGCGGATAATGGAGCAGTCACATCCAATACGTCTGCTGTTACAGCGGCTGTGGACAACATGGTGGGCGGTGCAGAAGGAAATGCTTCTGCTGCAGAGCTGGCACAGCAGGGAATGTCTGAGATGTAGATTAAAAGCACACCGTTTTATGTGAGCGGACCGGTGTGCAAATTAGCATATATGAACAATGGAGTATAATGACATTACTTGAAAAATGTGGTATACTTTGAGGGACAGACAAGCATAATATAAACATCATGAATATATTATGAATAGAGGTCTGTTATGAATAAAAATGAAAATATGAAACCTATTGTTCCGGCAGACAAGACACTGCCGGAATTTACACCCATTTCTCTGGTGTTGGGACTGATCCTGGCAGTTGTATTTGGTGCGGCGAATGCATATCTTGGACTGCGGGTGGGGATGACGGTATCAGCGTCGATCCCGGCAGCGGTGATCTCCATGGGGATTCTGCGGTACGTGCTTCACAGAGACTCTATTTTGGAGAATAATATGGTCCAGACCATTGGATCTGCCGGAGAGTCGCTGGCGGCAGGGGCAATCTTTACTATGCCGGCATTGTTTATGTGGGCAGAGGAAAGCAACGAGGTGGCAATGCCGTCCTTTACCGAGATTGCAGCCATTGCGGTCTGCGGCGGTCTGCTGGGTGTCCTGTTTATGGTACCTCTTCGCAATGCACTGATCGTAGAGGAGCATGGTGTGCTGCCATTCCCGGAGGGGACAGCATGTGCAGAAGTGCTTATGGCAGGAGAAGAGGGCGGCGCAAAGTCCAAAGTTGTCTTTGCAGGCTTGGGGATTTCGGCGCTGTATAAGTTTATTACAGATGGCTTAAAGCTTTTTCCGTCGGAAGTACATTGGAATATCCGTCCGCTCCGGACAGGCTTTGGACTGGATGTACTGCCTGCGCTTGCGGGAGTTGGTTATATCTGTGGACAGCGTGTAGCGGCCAATATGTTTGCCGGAGGGGTTCTTGGCTGGTTTGTACTGATCCCGGCGATCATGCTGTTTGGTGGGGATAATGTAGTTGCTCCGGCAAAGGAGATGATCTCGCGTATGGATGTTCTGAGCATCTGGGGAAGCTACATTCGTTATATAGGAGCAGGTGCAGTGGCGGCAGGCGGTATTATCAGCCTGGTCAAGACATTTCCGGTTATCATCAGAACTTTCACAAAGGCGGTTGGGGGGATAGGTGTCAGAAGGCAGGATGCTCTGCGCACATCAAAGGAGATCCCTATGGGGATCGTGCTTGCGGGAGTGCTGTTGATCGCGGTTGTGATTTGGCTTCTTCCATCGGTGCCGGTACGGTTATTTGGTGCGATGCTGGTGATCCTGTTTGGCTTTTTCTTCGCGACAGTATCCAGCCGTATGGTAGGGCTGGTAGGTTCCTCCAATAACCCGGTATCCGGAATGGCGATCGCGACGCTGCTGATCTCAACAGCCCTGCTCAAAGGAACCGGTATGACAGGCTATGTGGGTATGGTATCCGCCATATGTGTGGGGACGGTGATCTGTATCGTAGCGGCGATGGCAGGAGATACGTCACAGGATCTGAAGACGGGCTTTATCGTGGGAGCGACACCCATGTGGCAGCAGATCGGAGAGCTGATCGGTGCGGTCGTGGCGGCGCTTACCATTGGCGGGGTGATGTATCTGCTTCATAAAGCATGGGGCTTTGGCAGCTCAGCACAGCTTCCGGCACCTCAGGCGACATTGATGAAGCTTGTGGTGGAGGGCGTTATGGGAGGAACGCTTCCGTGGGGACTTGTATTTTGCGGTGTATTTGCAGCCGTGGTGATCGAGATCCTTGGACTCCCTGTTTTGCCGATCTCCATCGGTCTTTATCTGCCGATCCATCTGTCGGCACCGATCTTTGTGGGAGGTCTGGTCCGAAAAATGGTAGAGTCCCAAAAAGCGGACACAGAGGAACAAACAGCCCGCAGGAAAGAGCGGGTGGAAAAAGGACTTTTATACAGTTCCGGTCTGATCGCGGGAGAGGGATTGATCGGTATTTTACTTGCCGTTCTCGCAGTGATCCCGATGCGGGGCGAAACGGTGGCGCAATATATACAACTTAATTTTTCATTAGGGAATGCAGGAGGCATTGCGTTTTTTATTCTGCTGGTGCTTTCGTTTTTTGGTGCAATGGGAAAACGCTCGTAATGCAGTGTGCATCAAGGGCAAAACACCGGTTTTGCCCTTTTGGATGATTTTTAGAAAGGCGTGATAATTATTATGGCAGTATTAGAAGGACTGGAACCCCGGGAGGTATTTCGATGGTTTGAGGAGATCTGCGGGATCCCTCATGGATCGTCAGATACCAAACGGATCAGTGATTTTCTCGTGGATTTTGCAGTCAGGAGAGGGCTCCGGTATCGTCAGGATCAATGGAATAATGTGATCATCTGGAAGGACGCTTCCCAGGGATATGAAGCTTCCGCACCTGTGATGCTTCAGGGACATATGGATATGGTCTGCGAGAAGGAAGCGGACTGCGATATTGATTTTGCCACAGAGGGACTTCGGTTGCAGCTTCAGGACGGCGTGATCTCGGCAGATGGAACGACACTGGGCGGAGATGATGGCATTGCGGTAGCGTATGCACTGGCCATTCTGGATGCGGATGATATCCCGCACCCTCCTCTGGAGGCCGTCTTTACAGTAGACGAGGAGATCGGCATGCTTGGAGCGGCAGCAATGGACTGCTCGGATCTGAAATCGCGGATCATGCTGAATCTGGACTCAGAGGATGAGGGACACCTTCTGGTAAGCTGTGCCGGCGGAGTGACCACAGAGGCGCATTTGCCGGTAGAATGGGACAACGACGAGGGAGAGCTGATCAGACTGATGGTTACCGGGCTTCAGGGAGGCCATTCCGGTGTGGAGATAGACAAAGGACGTGCCAATGCCTGCCGGATTTTGGGAAGAACGCTTTATGAGCTGAAGGAAGAGTGCTCATTCCGTCTGCTTCGTGTGGATGGCGGCTTAAAGGACAATGCCATACCGAGGGAGGCTGTGGCAGAGCTTTTGTGTAAGGCGGGAGACGGCAGCAGGATCATAGATCATATGAAGGAAGTGTACCAAAAAGAGTACAGACAAACGGATCCGGATATTGATATATTGTGGCAGAGTGAAGGGAGCAGAAAAGGACAGAGAGTCATGTCAGACTCATCCACAGACCGGGTCATTGCTGCTCTGGTCAATCTGCCGGGAGGGATCCAGCGGATGAGCTTTGATATTCCGGGACTGGTCCAGACATCACTGAATCTGGGGATCATGGTAACGAAGGAAAAGGAGGTATCCTTTTCATTTTCTGTCCGGAGCAGCATCGGTTCAGAAAAGGAGGAGCTGGTACAGAGGATACGTTGTCTGATGGAAGCTTTGGGAGGAAGTGTGACCTGTACGGGAGCCTATCCTGCATGGGAGTTTCGTCAGGATTCGCCGCTGCGGGAGCTGATGATCCGGATCTATGAGGAGCAATATGGAGAGAAGCCTGTGGTAGAGGCACTTCATGCCGGAGTGGAATGTGGTTTGTTTGCCGGAAAGCTGCCGGGGCTTGATTGTGTATCCTTTGGACCGGATATGGATGACATTCATACGCCGAAGGAGTCCATGAATGTGGACAGTGTACGCCGCACCTGGCAATATGTCCTGGAGATATTGAAGCGGTTAAAGTAAAGGATACGGCACAAGACCGGAAAGGGCCTGCTATCGTGGAAATCAGGAGGCAGGAAAGCCGGCTGCATACAGGGTGTTAAGAAATGGGGAATGGTTATGGGAAAGTATTTAATTGTTTCCAGAGTGGAGACACTCCGGGAGCATATGGCACTGAGCAGGCAATATGATGTTGGGTTTGAGATCAATGATTTCTTTGACCCGGAGGTGTTAGACGATCCGGAAAGACAGCAGAGGATTATAGAAGCGTATCTTGAAATGGGGCTTCCGGAGGGGAGCACGATGCATGGAGCGTTTCTGGATGTGGTGGTGTTCAGTCAGGATCCTCTGGTGTGTCAGGTGTCAGAACAGCGCATGAGACAGAGCATGGAGATTGCCAGAAAGCTACGGGTGAAGGGTGTGGTATTTCACACCAACGTCAATCCGATGCTTTCCTCCAGAGAATACGACATGCGGGCGATTGATATGACAACAGATTATCTCAGGATACTTCTGACCGATTTTCCGGACATTGAAATTTATCTGGAAAATATGTTTGATGCTTCTCCGGATATTATGGTAAGGATCTCGGAGAGACTGAAAGATTTTCCGAATTACGGAGTATGCTTTGATTATGCCCATGCGGTGATCTACGGTTTTCCCGTGGCAATATGGATCCGTCAGCTGGCACCCTATATGAAGCATATACATATTAATGATAATGATCTGAAGCACGATCTTCATCTGGCACTGGGAAAAGGCAAGATCATCTGGAGTCAGTTTTTTGATTATTACGATACGTACTTTAGTAACTGTTCGGTACTGATCGAGACAACACCGCCGGAGGCGCAGAAAATATCATTGGAGTTTTTGACAGAGATGGAAAGGCATGGTTATTTATATGGAGAATAGACGGGTATTAAATGCAGAGGAGCTGTTGGAAAAGATATTCTATTTTATGAATGAGATGGTAGACACAAAGGATTTTGGTTCCACGATCCTGCTTTTGACAGAGCTGGGGCGGACACTGGCCAACTCTGAGAGAGCCTCCTTCTGGTATTGGGACAGAGCCAAGAAACAGTACTGGACTCTGGTGGCATTAGACAGTCCCCGGATCGTGGTGCCGGAGGGCAGCGGCATTGTGGGAGCTACGATAACCGGCAACAAGACGATCCTGATCAATGATCCTTATCAGGATGAGCGTTTCAACCAGGAGGTGGACAAGGAGACCGGTTATCAGACCAGATCGATTCTCTGTATTCCGGTGACCAATTCCAAGGGAGAGGTTATCGGGGCATACCAGGCGATCAATAAGATGGACGATCAGGGTTATTGGTATTTTGATGACAGGGACGAAAAGCGTCTGGCGATGGCTGCGGTATTTTGCGGTAAGACACTGGAGTCCCAGATCTTGTACAGTGAATCACAGCTGGATCAGCTGACCGGCTTAAAGAACCGCCGGGGATATTATGAATATTATGAAAAGAATATTCATCCATATCTGTTGAAGCAGTCCTGCTCCATTGTGATGGCGGATATTGACTTTTTTAAGCGGGTCAATGATACATATGGACATAATGCAGGGGATGTTGTGCTGAAATGTATCGCGTCGATCCTCAGAAATGCGGCAGGAGCCTCCGGCGAGGTGATACGGTGGGGCGGCGAGGAGTTTGTGATCCTGTTAAAGGATTGCGCTGTATCACAGGCCGCTGCATTTGCGGAGAGCGTACGCAAAAAGGTGGAGTCATCGATCTGCTATTTTGAAGATGTACCGATCCGCGTGACCATGTCGTTTGGGGCAAAGGAGCTGGATTCCCATTTGTCACCGGAGGAAAATGTAAAGGGCGTGGATGAAAAGCTTTATGAGGCAAAAACGGCAGGACGCAACCGGGTTGCGGTGGATGAAATCTGATGTAGGGGGATGATTTTTGATATGGGAAAATCCGTTTTTATCAGTTACAGCTCAAAGGATGAGCGTTACATAAAGAAAATGATACAGATGCTGGAGAAAATGGGGATTTCATACTGGATCGCACCGGATATGATACCGGCAGGATCAAATTATGCGAGGGAGATACCCAAAGCGATCAGGGATTGCGAGATATTTTTACTAGTGCTTTCCCAGGCATCACAGCAGTCTATCTGGGTTGAGAAGGAGATCGACAGTGCGATCTATTATCGCAAAACCATCGTACCGTTCCAGATCGATGACAGTGCCATGACGGATATGTTTCGTTTTTATCTGAACAATGTACAGACAATACGCTGTGCAAACCGGCCCAAGGAAGCCATTGAGGAGCTTAAACAGCGGTTAAGATCTCTTCTTATGGGGCCCAAGGAGGTTGCGGGGAGAGCTGCCGGTCTTAACAGAGCTGTCCCAGATCATGGACAGGGCAGTGGATCAAAGGATAAGGAACCGGTGGCACAGAAGACGTCTGTACCGGACAATAAAAAGGAACCGGAACAGATGGCAGAGAAAGCAGTACCAAAAACGGGACAGAAGAAAGAGGCAGATGACGAGGAAGAAAAAACACCTTCTCCGAACCGGAAAAAGAGATCATCCTTTCTTCGTTCCAATGGTATCCCTACGGAGTGCCGGTACTGTGGGGGCGATGTAGAGAAAATATCCCAGGGAGTGTACCGCTGTAAGAAATGCGGCAAAGAGAATTATGATTATTTCAGGACAGTGCGTAATTATCTTCAAAAACATGGTGCAAAGCCTGCGATCATTATTGAGAGAGAAACAGGAGTACCAAGGTATGTGATCGAGCAGCTGATCTCTCAGGAGTATCTGGAGATCCCGAAGATGGAAACTGCCAGACTTTCCTGCTCCCGGTGTGGAGCGTCGATCCGGACGGGAACTCTGTGTGACCGCTGCAAGGCAATCGGCATCCGTGTAGGCAATTCTTCGGAAACGGGAGGATGGCGTTCTTCCAGACGAAGATAACAATGTATTTCAAAACGTTCTCTGCCGGGAAAGCCCGGGGCATGCAGCGGCAGGACGTTGGAATGGAGAAGATCATGGGGAGAAATATTTGGGTGATCGGCAATGATCGTCAGGAAATGATAGATGCACAGCGTAGGATCAATTCCACCGGAGGTATGCGGGCTGTCTGCAAGCTGTCTCTGGAGTCTGTGCGCAGAGCGATCGGGGAACGTGTCCTGGCGGAAGCGGCGGGGCAGGAGTGGCGTGAGATGCCTTCTCTGATCATTGTGGATTACAATATGTCCCAAAAAGAGGACTTTGAAACGGTATCCTTTATAAAAAAACAAAAGGATCTTGCCGGAGTCCCTCTCTTTTTTATGACGGAAACAAGGACAAAGGAGCTCGACAGGGAGTGTTACTCCTGGGGAGCTACCGTGGTTTTACATAAGCCCTTGTCCAGAGAGGGGATCATGCGTATTGAGCAGACTGCGTGGCAGCATGATGTCACCAAAAACTACGAAAAGCTTCTGGTACAGCAGGCAAATCATCTGCGGGAACAGGAAGAGATCGTGAAATTGAACCGGCAGCTGGAAGCGAGAAACAGCCTGCTGCGACAGGTGTTCGGACAGTATTTTTCTGATGATATATTCAATGAGATCCTGAAAAATCCCGAGGGAGCTGCGATTGGCGGAAAGAAGCGGGAGCTGACGGTTATGATGGCAGATCTCAGAGGCTTCACCTCGATCTCGGAGGGACTTTCTCCGGAAAAGGTTACAGATGTGCTGAATTATTTCTTTCAGAGTATGCTTCCTCCGTTGACGGAGCACAAGGGTACCGTGATCGAGTATCTGGGAGATTCGATTCTGGCTGTTTTTGGGGCGCCGATCGCTTCAGAGCACCAGACGGAAAATGCCATTGCGGCAGCGATCAAAATGCAGAATAATATGGAGCAGGTCAACGAATACTGCGTCCACAACGGATATCCGTTAATGGAAATAGGCATTGCGATCCATCGGGGAGAGGCATTTATCGGCAATGTGGGTTCGGAACAGCTGATGCGTTATAATGTGATCGGCAGTGTGGTCAATGAGTGTTCGCGGATTGAGAGCTTCAGTGTGGGAGGTCAGGTGCTGGCTTCCAAGGAGTGTCTGAGTCACATCAATGCTCCCGTGGAGATCTCAGACCGGCAGGAGATTCAGGCGAAGGGACTGCAGTATCCTATTACCGTATGCGAGATAAGATCCATCCGGGGAGATTATGATTGCCACATCCGGGAGCAGAAAAATGACGTATTATATCCGGTGGATCGGTGGGTGTTGTTTAATATGTATCCCATCGAGGAAAAGCTCATCCAGGATGTGTGTGTCACGGGGAGACTGTGCCGGTTCTCGTACAAGAGAGCTCTGGTGCAGCTGGATGAAAAGGAGGAATATGATCTTCGTGTGGGGATGGATGTGGAGATATTTGCGGCAGGAGAGGACGGCAGGGCATTATTCACAGAGATCTATGCCAAGATCATCGAGATCAGGGAGGGATTTTTAACCCTGCGCTTTACCCATGTAAATCGAAGCTTTCGCAGCTTTGCAAATCAGATATGGGAGAAACAGGAGGAGTAATGGGAGAAGAGAAAAAAACAAAATGGGAATATATACAGGATATGGGACATGATATGCTTCCCCGGGCAGAAATCTGCTGCAGAGACCGGGAAGAACAGCTGGTGGCGGCACAGATATCGGAGGAGCAGGCGGCGGACTTTCTGAAAAATTCAGAGACAGAGCAGGACAATGAAGTCTGGAATCCGGTCTGGCTGAGGAAAAAGCTCGATATACTCCGGGCAACCGGCAACCACTTTCTGCTGCTTTTATGGGGAGAGCATGAGGAAAAATGTCTTTTATTTCTGAGTGATACAAAGCGGGTGCGTCCGTTAGAATTTCTGGATTATCTCATGCCGGAGTTTGGACTGATCCGGGGAGACGTGTCCTGTGCCAGCGTGCGGGTATCGTCAGTTATATTGAAGCTGCAGATGGAGGCACAGGGAACAGAGAAGACTATAGAATATCTGATGGATCAGGCAGAGTCCTATTTTCGGGACTGTGATTGGATCGATGCAAAGGAGTACGGAACATCTCACAGAGAAGAGATCAAAGAATTTGATTATTATCAGAAAAAAAGAGTGGCATGGGCCTATGTTAAGACAACAGATGTTGTGCCTGCCGGAAAGACCCTGTGGATACGGTCGCTGGAAAATGAGTCCGGTCTGGAGATCACAGCGGCGGAGGATACTTATATCATGATCGGCTGCAAGGGCGAGATCTATGATATTGAGCGTCAGAAGTTTGAGAACAGCTATGAGATTACAAAAGAGCCATTGGATGTATTTGCGCAGATGATGGATTTCTGGCCGGAGATTCAGAAGCTGCCGGAGCAGGAGTTTATCAGTATTGATGAATATGCCCATTTATGTTATCCGAAACAGGAGGCAGGGATTTTTGCCCGCCGTCTGGAAAAGAGGACCAAGATATTTCCGGTGGGCAAAAGCCACGAGTATTTCCTTGGCAGAAGGGGAGATTATATGGCGGTGCGGCCCGATGATCTGACAGATATCTATGTGATCCGGGGCGATATTTTTGAGCAGACCTATCTATCCCAAAAATCGGACAGATAATTGCCTATGGAGTCCGGGTTGACGACTTCATAAGGAAACCACTCCCTTGGAAATAATGATTGATAGCTGTTTTGCAGGAAACGTTCATCCAGCAGCAGGATGGCGCCCCGGTCGGAATCTGTGCGGATCACACGGCCGGCAGCCTGCAGGACTTTATTCATGCCCGGGTACTGGTACGCGTAGTTGAAACCGGTACCCTTTTTTTCGTCAAAATAATTCCGAAAAAGCTCATTCCGGGTACAGACCATAGGGAGCCCTGTGCCAACGATCACGGCGCCGATCAGGCGGCTGTCCTTCAGATCGATTCCCTCGCCAAAGATACCTCCCATCACACAAAGTCCCAGAGTGGTTTTGGAAGGTGTGTCCTTAAAATGGGACAGGAAGTCTTCGCGTTCCTTCTCAGTCATGGAGGTTTCCTGGATATAGATATCTGCGCATTCCCGGCAGTATGGAGCGTTTTCGATATATCCACGGACATCCTCCAGCATACGGTAGGATGGGAAAAAGATCAGGTAATTTCCCGTTTTTGACTGAATAAAACGGACAATGTAATCACTGATGCGCTGATATTCCGCCGGGGTACGTCTGGTATATTTGGTGCTTACATCCCTTGCGATCATCAGAAGCCGGTTGGAGGAGGAAAACGGCGACGGAGCATAAATGGCATAGTCATCCTCTCGGCCTGCCAGCTGGTCGCGGTAATATTGTACCGGAAGCAGTGTTGCGGAAAAGAAGACGGCGCAGCGTCCCCGTTTCAGGTAGCTGTCCAGATTGCCGGAAGGATCCATGCACTGGAGATGAAGATAAAAGGCTCCGGCCGGATCATAATCTCCGTAAATAATATATTTTTCATCAATTGTTTCGTAAATCGTCAGAAAATACCGAAGTTCAAAATAAAATGCCAGTACCTCTTCTCTCGCCTCGCTGTCCAGAGGAAGCGCTGCGGGATCCCCCGGCGTAATGTCAGGAAGTGCAGTGTAATCTCCGGAGTCCGTCCGGCTGTGGAGATATTCTTCCAGCAGCGAAGAGAGACGCAGTGCCTTCATGACAAAGGGCTCAATCTCAATGGAATCGTAGATCTTTTGCTCCTCACATTCCCGTTTTAATTCCAGAAGCTCTTTATTGCAGCGTTCCAGACTGCGGGCGATTTTGCGGGAGTGGGTTGTCATGATCTTTTTGATCTTGAGAAAATCCTCCTTGACCAGTGTGGAAGAGTACATTTCCCGGGCGCGGTCCACCAGATTGTGTGCCTCGTCGATCAGGAATACGTAAGGATTCTCTGTCTCCTGGGCAAAGAAGCGTTTCAGGCATGCGGTGGGATCAAAGGCGTAGTTGTAGTCACCGATGATGGCGTCGCACCAGAGGCTGACATCCAGTCCCATCTCAAAGGGACATACATTGTGCTTTTCTGCATAGGTCAGGATGTGCTCTCTGGAAATGAAATCCTCATGGGTGAGTACGTCATATACGGCGTTGTTGATCCGGTCAAAATGCCCCAATGCTCGGGGACATGCCTGAGGGTTGCACTGTGGTTTGTCTAAGATGCAGATTTTTTCCTTGGCGGTCAGTGTAATATATTTTAAGCGCATCCCCTGATCTGCAAGGATGGAGAAGGTTTCCTCTGCGACGGTTCTCGTAATGGTTTTGGCCGTGAGATAGAAAATCTTCTCGGTGATGCCCTCTCCGATGGATTTGACCGTGGGAAAGATGGTGGAGATTGTCTTTCCTACGCCGGTAGGTGCTTCGATGTAGAGGCGTTTTCTGCGCAGTATGCTCTGGTAGACACCCTTCACCAGATTTTTCTGACCTTCCCGGTACTCAAAAGGGAAGGTTATCTCACGGATGGTGGCATTGCGCTTTTCCTGCCATCGGATCTCCCAGGCGGCCCATTTGGCATACTCCTGCACCAGATCCAGAAACCAGTTTTCTATCTGGCGGAAAGGAATACGTTCTTCAAAGAGACGGACCTCCTCTGTGGGGATATGACAGTAGGTCATCCGGATACCGATATCCTTAAGCTTATTCTCCTTTGCATAGATGTAGCCGTAGCACATCGCCTGTGCTTTGTGTACGAGGACCGGCTCCTTCAGACGGGAGACATGGCGGTAGATCCCCTTGATCTCATCGATGGTCATGCCGCTGCCGTCCTTTTCCGGGAAAATGCCGTCGGCACGCCCCTCCACCATAATCTCCAGTGACACCTCATCGTAGGTGACGGGAACAGTGATGGACAGAGGAACCTCTGCCTGGTAGGTAGAACCCATGCGCTTTTGGAGCTTTTTGTGGATCCTTGTGCCCTCCTGCATGGCATCAGGGTCGGCAAGTCCGCTTTCGGAGGCGACAATATCGCCACTTCGCAGAATAAACTCTACGAGGTTACGTACGGAAATTTTGACGCAGTGCACAGGGATCCCTCCTTTCTTAATGTATAGGAAAATGCTGGTAACGTAGTGTGAATCAAGGGCAAAACGCTGGTTTTGCCCTTTTTACAGCATCTTCTCCAGCATATCACGGTCCCAGAGGACGACTCCGATCTTGTCTGCCAGCTTCCTTGCGGCAGGGGTAAAATATTGGTTCGTCAGAACCATGGCAACGTGACATTCATAAAATGCGCGGCCGGCATACACCTGCTGGACCGCTTCAATGCCCACATCATAATTGTACCGCTTGCACTGGATCGCAAAAGAGATGCCGTCCCGGTAAGCAAGCACATCTACACCAAAATCGCCGCTTGCCTTGGTGCTCTCTGCCAGTTCAAAGCCGTTGGAGGCGAGAATGTCACAGGTCAGAGCCTCAAAATCCACGCCGGAGATATCATCCAGGTCCGTCAAAGACCAGTCTCCGCGAATGTAACGGCTGCGGGAACGAAACAGAGAATGGATCTTGCATAAGCAAAAGATCATAAAAAGAAGTCCTGCGCAGACTGCCGGGGCGAAAAAATCCCGCGGTGCCCCCAGAAACAGAAATACCAGTCCCACGGGAACCAGCGCGGCCAGCATACCCCACAAAAATATATATAAAGTCAGTCGTTTGTGTCTCATAATCATGTCCTCGGTGTATTTACAGAATGTTTGTTCGGTAAAGAATATATTACAGGATGAATGGGGAAAATGCAAGGCGAGGAAGGTGAAAAAAACGGAAAGAAAATGAAACCATGTGTATGGTACACTAGTTTTGTTACGTATTGTTATGATATGAAAACATAAGGAGGAATTTTTTATGAAAAAGGGTTATAAGGTGATCGCAGTGACTCTTAGTATGGTGCTGGCATTGACCGGCATTGTTGGAGAAGCTTCTGTGAACAGCCAGGCAAAAGCCAAAATTAGACTGAACAAGAAAAAGGTAACATTGACTGTAGGAAAAAGTGTGAAGCTTAAGCTCAAGGGAACCGGTCAAAAAGCAAAGTGGTCATCCAGTAAAGAAAGTGTTGCTATGGTGAGCAGCACAGGTAAGGTTATAGCTGTGAGTGTGGGAAAGGCCAAAATAACGGCTAAAATTAAGAAAAAGAAATATTCCTGCAGTGTAACGGTTAAAAGGAAAGCAACAGATTCAGAGGTATTTTATACTGCAATACCGACAAAGACACCGGTTGTTACCAAGGTGCCGGCAACAACGGCGCCTGCAGGTAAGACGAATGCTCCGTCAAATACAAATAACCCGGCAGGAACCGATAAGCCAAATGGTTCTAATGCACCGGGAAAGACAGAAACACCGGAAGTAACAAAGACGCCGGTTAAGACAGAGGAACCGGGAGAGACAGAGACTCCGGTTAAAACAGAGGAACCGGGGGAGACAAAAGCGCCTGTTAAAACTGAAAAGCCAGAGGAGACAAGGACACCGGCCAAGACAGAGGTGCCGGAAGTGACCAGGAAACCGGAAAAAACAGAGGAACCGGAAGAGACAATATCACCGGTTAAGCCGAGAGTCGTATATCAGTTTGTCGGAAGCGTAACAGGCTGGGCGGGACCGGATACCTATCCATCTTCCAAGGATCATGAGCAGGGAGACGGCGAATCCAACTCCGTAAATGAGAGCCTTACAAACATCAAGGTAGAACTCGGCAGCTATAAGTGTGGTCTTGAGCTTATGAACAAATACAGTGACAACTTTACCGGAGCATCCAATGAGCTGTCACAGATCATTAAGGGAATGACAGATCCTGTCATCCGTGTAACATTGGAAAACGGTGGTACCGCATCCGCTTATAACTGGTATGATGAGCTGAAATGCCCAAGCGGAAAGGAAGTATCTCTGACCCAGGAATTCCTGAGAAATGAGTACGTTGGTCTGTTCGGAAATGATGATACCATCACAAAGGTAGAGATCTATGACCGTGCCGCTACAGTAGTAGAGCCGGAGCAGCCGGATGAGACCAAGGAGCCGGAGAGGACAGAGGAGCCGGAGAGAACAGAGGCACCGGAGGAGACCAAGAAGCCGGAGAAGACAGAGACACCGGAGGAGACCAAGAAGCCGGAGAAGACAGAGGCACCGGAGGAGACTGAAGAGCCGGATGAGAGCTATACGCCGGATATTCCGGTTGTAACACCGGGAACAACGGATGTGGAGAATGAAACGCTGGCAAGTAATATGAAGGCATGCCTTCAGAAGCTGGCCGATGGTCATGTACTGATGAAGCTGGTCAATAATAATGATGTGACAGTAAATTGGTTTGCAATAGAAATCACTTGGAAGGATGCCCAGGGAAATGCTTTTACCTGGGAGACTTCGGATGGTGAGACATACACATATACGACTTCTTTGGAGGGATATTTCCTGGAAAAGAACGGATCGTACTATAATTCTTCCTATCTTGATTCCTTAGGCTTTGAAGACAAGATAGATCTGTCAAAGAGTGAGATTAGCATTATGGTAGGCGAGGATGTCAGTGAAACTCCTTTAACCTCCAAGATATCTGTGACAAGCAAGAAAGAAGATGCGGATGGATGGATTGCGGTTACATATGATGTTAAGAATGATGATTCAAAACGAGCCTCTGTGGATCTGTGTATATTGTATAAGGATGCTCAGGGAAATGTAATCGGAGCTAAGGCGAGTTCTTTTTGTGTGGATTCGGGAGAAACCTATAATGAAAGTCAGTCAGCCCCATATGATGAGAACACGGATGAATATATCGACTTTGCATCCTATGAGGTGTATATCAACGGATACATGACAGAGGCTTCTGAAAGCTAAATAGTCCGACAGTCTGCATTTTTACAGACATTACAGAAAAAATATACGAAACCTTTTAAAGGGCGCATATCGAGCTGCTTCGATATGCGCTCAAACTTTGAGGTGGCATTTTTGTTTGACAGGAAAATTGTAGAAGAGTATAATTTAATTCAAATGAATTTAATTCAAAATGATTTGAATTAAATCGATCTGAACAAAACGGACTGAAATGATAGAAGGGAGAGGTGAGAGGGATGTTTATAGGCAGAGAAAAGGAAATGGCGGCATTAAATGAATATTATCATGCGGCAGGTTTTCAGATGACCATTATGTACGGACGCCGCCGGATCGGAAAATCGACTTTGATCATGGAGTTTATAAGAGACAAAAAGTACATTTATTATACGGCAACAAGGGTGGGAAAGCAGCGTAATCTGGAGCTGCTCACCCGTCAGATGCTGGATGTGCTGGAGCCGGGGATGAAGAAAGCATCCTTTACGGATCCGGAGGATCTGTTTGACTATTTTACCACGAAGCTTGAGGATAAAGGAACCGGAGAAAAGCTGATTTTTGTGATCGATGAGCTTCCTTATTGGGCGGAAAAGGATGAAGGTCTTTTGTCCACCTTGCAAAAATACATTGATAATGAATGGGCGGACAAAAATCTGTATATTATTCTTTGCGGTTC
>CAKRHL010000012.1 GCA_934338765.1 uncultured Lachnospiraceae bacterium
CTTGCTCCCGCACTGGAAGATGGTGCTGCACTGGCACTTGCCCCCGGTTTGCTGCTTGCTCCCGCACTGGAGGATGGTGCCGCACTGGCACTTGCCCCCGGCTTGCTGCTTGCTCCCGCACTGGCACTTGCCCCCGGCTTTGCCGTTGCACCGGAGGACGGCTTTGGTGTTACCTTTGTATCGGTTTCCTCCTCAATATCCTGATGAGCACGATATGTATTGATCAGCCAGATACCTGTTGTTGCAAGATCTGACGCAACATAACCGCCCGTCGTCTTACTGCATGATGTTTTCAGATAAGAAGCCGACTCTCCCTTATTACACAAACTCCAGCAGGCATAACTGATATTATAAGAATCGCACAATTCAATCCATGCGTCTGCATTTGCCGTGTCGAAGCCACCATTTCCTGACGCATCACAGATACCAAACTCCGTCACAAAGATCGGTGTCCCGTCCGCTGTGGCTTTCTTTACCTTTGCCATTTTATCCGCATAATGACTGCCGGAATAGAAATGAAACGTATAGAGGATATCTTCAAAGCCGTCATCCTTTAACGGCTTCTTGGCAACATCTTCCACGTCCTGAGACCATGTGTTGGTTCCGCAGACGATCAGGGCATCACTGCCACAATCACGGATGATCCCTGCAATCTCTTTGCAATAACTGTACAGATCATCGCCATTACCCGTATACCACTGCACATCCTTTGGTTCGTTACATATCTCAAAGATCACATTGTCGTAATCTTTATATTTTGTTGCATACTTCGTAAAGAAATCTTTTGCCCATGATTTCGTGTCATGAGGATTTTCTGCGTGAATATGCCAGTCCACGATCACGTACATTCCCAGATCCGTCGCCGCCTGAACTCCCTCTTCAATCTTAGAATCCAAAAGATCCTTTCCGCCAACGGTATAACCATTATACTGCGTTACATAGCTTGCCAGACGAAACATATTTACTCCCCACTCGTCACGAAGACTCTGCAGAGATCCTTTGTTCGCATATCCATTAACATCACCAAAGTTTAATCCGTGGCTGCTTGCACCCCGCAGCTGATATGGATTGTCATTCTTATCCACGATAACCGGTGCATTGCCATAACCTTCCACCTTCTTGAGATGAAGCTTTCCATGCTTTCCAACCGGCGTCTGCGATAACGGGATATCCTTTGTCTGTCCGGTGATCTCATAATTCAGCTCACCCGAGGATGTCCCCTCTCCCTGCGGCGGATCACAGTTTATCGCACGGACATAAGGCTGTCCCAGTGTAACGGAGCTTGGAACAAAGCCAATCTTTTCACCGTTTCCTGCATTTGGTGTCACCGAGCTGTTGGCAGCAATCTCCCCTGCATAATAAACAATATATCCTCCAACCGTCTTATTATATGTAACACTGAGATTCCATGACTGAAAATCCTTTAACTCTTCACTTGCCGGAATCACTACCTGTACCTTAGAGATTGCGGAAGATGTATGATTAGTGATCATGATGCTGTATTCATGCCAGGTATCACTGGATGAGCTTAACTTCGTCAGGGATGCGGAGTATTTACTCTGGTCTTCCTTCGCATCAGCATCCAAACCGTCATCTGTGGTGCCGCCGGTAGAACCGCCGGTGCTGCCGCCACTTGAAGAAGAATCACTTACAAATACCTTAGCAGAAGTGATGGAATAAGAAATGCTTGATGTGTTAACCGCATCATCTGCAAATCGTATGCCAATCTTTTTCAGCGTAGAGCCATTCCATGTCATCTGTGTCAGATCATAGTTGAGAGTGATCTCCTTGCCTGCGGATATCTTTGCAGCTTCACTGTTGTTCCAGTTCCATGTATTGTCCTGCGTAAAGATCATGACATCTGTACTTCCCGTATCATTACTGATGCTGTTGATCTTTATGGTCACTTCAACTCTTGCACCGCCACTCCGTATCTTCTCCTTAGAAGATACTGCATCCGGCACATTAAACACAGTATCCGCAATATACTGTGAAATATACTGTGAACCATATTGATCCTTCTCCATGGTCACGGGACTCTGTCCCTTCCCGACCGTCAGATCATAAGATGTCTCTGCTGCTTTTGCCTTCCGCCCCTCTGGCAGTGCCAGTCCGGACAGTACCATGGCTATAACCAGAAGCCATGATAAACTCCTTCGTTTGATTTTCTTCATTTTGACCCTCCTGTTGCTTTATCAGGAACTCCCGACTCCTGATAAAATAAAAAACTGCAATATTGTACAACAATACTGCTTCCTGCTCTGTTACCAGAAAATATTAGTATAATTGTATCAAATATTGCAGTCTGTGACTACCCTAAAAAATTGACAATCTATTAATCCTTAAATAATACTGACGCCCTCTCATAAGGAATCCCGGCATATACCAAATGCATGACACCCACGCCCTCCAGCATACGCATAGCTTCCTCCCTGGATACCGTGATCGTTCCGTCTATGATAAAGGTCACCAGTCCCTGCGTATAGATCACAACCGTATTCATAAACTCTCTCACCTTCTCTTCACTGATGCCCACAACACGGCTGAGTGCCTCCCGGAGCGATTTATTTTTCTCCTCGTCAAAAACAGCTCCGATCCCGCCAAGATTCACAAGACCTTTGGAATCCTTTCTCAGATAGCGGATGAGATTTGGCTCATCGAATGCCATATTGACGTATGTCTCACCAACGGAGAATAATGCCGCTACAGGGTTTGTCCCATTGGGTCTCATCTTGGAATTCATATAGTTGAGCGCATACCGGAAAAGCTCCTCACGGAATGCTTCCATATTACCAAAGGACCATGAGATCGGCTGCGTAGAACATCCCAGCTCCTTGGCCAGCCGCTTAATATTTATCACTTCATAACCTTCTCTGATCACCAGCTGCAGAGCGGTGTCCAATATCTTTTCTTTGGGAATTTGTGTCTTCGGTGGCATTACAGACGTACCTCCTATTCTGTTAATCATTATATGTAACTTAATTTACATATTAGGTGGATACTACGTATTTGTCAAGAAAATTCGCCATTTCAAGCTAATTAATTTGCGAAAATGATTGCGAAAGCAAAGAAAAACTGCTTCCCAAAAATCGGAAAACAGTTTTGTCTTTTACCACAAATCTTCATCCACATCATCCGGTGAAAACTCTCCAAACCCTTTCAGATCATCCCCGTCCAGCAGAGAAAAACCTTTTTCTTCCATTATCCTTTTATCTTCCTTCTCCTGTGCTTTCAAAGCTTTTTCTTCCTCTTCTCCAAAAGAAAATAAATCTCCATCCATAATTTTCTTCCTTTCCCTTTCATGCACAGTATTGTCTCTGTTATCTCACAGCCTTTACATTACTAAAGGAGCTGAAATATTTTTTGCCAAGAACTACTTTATATACCTTGACCTTATAATAATATTTTTTGTTTTTCTTCTGCTTTTTGAGCTTCTGGCTACACTTGCAGATATTGGCTTTTTTTATGGTCTTTACCTTTTTGAAACCGCCGTTTTTCTTATTGGAACGATATACCACATATCCCTGTGCATCCTCTGTTTTTTTCCAGCGGATCATAAGCTTCCTGCCCTTTCTGCCGGCAGACGTAAGCTTTGTTTTCTGTACCTTGACATCCAGGGCAATGGCAGATGTGTCCACTCCTTCAAAACTTGTATTGGATATATACTTTACACCCTTTGGAATATTGATGGAATGTATGTTACGGCAGCCTGCAAATGCGCCGTCACCGATGGTTGTCAGTGTACTCGGTAAAACAACCGTATTGAGGTTCTGACAACCGTTAAATGTATTATTTTCAATCGCCGTCACACCCTCCGGAATATTTACCGTATGGAGATTGCCGCACTTGGCAAACGCTCCCTCTTTGATCTGTCTCAACGCAGTACCAAATACGACTTCATTGAGATTGTTACAGTCGGAAAATGCGTATGCTCCCACTGTGATGACAGTCTGGGGCAGTGTCAGATTGTGAAGATTGTCACAATTGTAAAACAGATATTCCGGGATCTCCGTGATCGTTGATCCGGAAATATCGATCTGTATATTGGAACACTCTGCAAAGGCATAGACACCCAGTTTATTGACAGAAGCCGGCAACGCTCCCTTGTCCATCAGCTTCAGATTGGTGCATTTGTAAAACGCATATGTACCAATGGTCTGCGTCCCTTCTTCCCACACACTGACTCCATTAAAATTGCGGGTATTGGCAAAGGCGTAGTCACCGATCACACGGACATTGGCAGGTATCTCAATATTCGGCGTATTGAAGCCCTCAAAGGCATATCCGCCGATATTCACAACACCGGCAGGAATACGGTATGTACCGGAGCTCTGGTGCTTTCCTACCGGATAACGGACACACAATGTACCGTCCTTGCTCAGCAGCACTCCGTCACTGTCGCTGCAAAGGCTCGGATTGGCCGGATCCACCTCAAAGCTGCTGATGCCGTAACATCCTGCAAATGCTGTCTCATTGACAGACACGACACCTGCCGGGATCGTCACCTTTGTGATCTTGTCATGATTCTGATATGTTCCGGACAGAGCCGCAACACTGATCCCGTCCATTGTCGCAGGCACAGCCACCTCTGTATCCTGTCCCAGATATGACGTGAGTACGGCATGACCTGCCGCATCCAGCTCATAATTATACTGCCCGTCCCGGGAAACGGCAGCCCTGACGGTTGCCGTCTCTCCACAGATCACGAGCCCCAGCACCATCACCGCCGTCATCATAATAACAGCTCCGTATGTACACAGACTTCTTTTATATTGCTTCATATACGGTCTCCTCTCTTATTCTGTAATGAAATATCAAAACAACTTCTTTCAAGTATAACAAATAATTCCAAAAAACGATAGTTTTTTCTATTTTCCTCCTTTTCATTCCGATTCAAGGCTTTATCTATTGTTCAAAATAGGTTATACTAGATTATAGGTATATCTCGTAAAGGGCGGTAATAAAGTGGTAAAACGATATTTTGTACGGACACGCGACCTTCGCCGGGGGATGCGGATCGATCAGGAGATCGAAAACAGCCGGGGTCATTCCCTGATCGTGCGAGGCTCTTATCTGGACGATTACCAGATTGAGGCATTAAAAAAACTGAATATCGGCGGTGTATACATCAAAGAGGGTGAAGATGACGAGGAGTCCTCTTCTGTTGATGAGCCCACATCCGCTATCGCCAAAAACAATATTTCCAAATTCCGCGAGGCAGATCCGGCTAAGGTAAGTCTGTCTGTCAGCGTCAAAAAACGTATCTCCGAGGGCATACAGCATCTTTACAATGATACCAGCAATCCCCACTTCGCCCAGACGACCACAACGATCACCAGCGATCTCATGCGCGCCATTGATGACAACGCCGCTGTCGCCGTAGATATCAGTGCATTAAAAACAAGTGACGAATACACCTTTAAGCACAGCGTGGATGTCGCCACCATGTCTATGATCGTTGCCAAAAACATGAATATGTCCCAGCAGGATGTTTACAACATCGGTATCGCAGGGCTTCTTCACGATATGGGCAAGTCCAGGATCCCTTTAAATATCTTAAACAAACCGGGACGGCTCACGGATGAGGAGTTTGCCGTGATAAAACAACATTCGCTGTTGGGCTACCGCATTATCAAAGAAAAAAATGAATTTAATGACAATATCTGTTTTGCGGTATTACAGCACCACGAAAAAATGAACGGTTCCGGATATCCTATGGGCGTCAGCAGTGACAAGATCGTACCCTATGCCAAGATATTATCTGTGGTAGATGTCTACGATGCTCTCGTCACCGAACGACCGTACAAAAAGGCATTCTCCCAGCGCACCGCTGTAGAAATGGTCATGTCCATGTCTGGTGAGCTGGATATCACTGCTATGCGCAGCTTCCTTTCCAGTGTTATCCTGTATCCGGTGGACTCTACCGTGGAGCTGAGCAACGGCGAGAAGGCCCGGGTGGTCAAAAACAGTGCTTTGTCTGTTCTCCGGCCTACCGTAGTAGGACTGCAGAGCGGCAGGGTTTACAATCTTGCGGAGGATCTCTCCTGTGCCAGCATTGTCATTCTTTAATTCTTTTGTATAATAAACGAAAAAGGGACCTGCTTATGCAGGTCCGTTAATATGTTCATCCAGTTTCCGGATCAACTCATCCACATCACAGGAGTGCACCTGACACGCCTGTTCCAGCGTTTCCCTTGGGGACATGTGACAGGACACACAATGCATGCCCATTTCATTAAAACATTTCTCTGCTGAGGGATATACCTGCAGCACCGCTCCGATCAGGGAATATTTTGTAATTACCATAAGCATCTCCATTCTGCCGCTGTCCGCGGCGCAATCTCCGAAAAGTATCTGTATCCGTCAATAATTTCAGCTGCATATATTTTTACAGATATGCAGCGAAAATATATGCCACTGCCACCAGTACGATCTGATAAATGCAAAAACGGAATACCACCTGTGTATCAGACCACTCTTTGTTTTTGCGGACATGATCATGAAGCGGCGTCAACGTATTTTTCAAAATGCAGATCCCAAAAAATCTCTTCAGAAAGATCTTTACCAGCCCGATCCCTCCATCTATGATAACCACCAATGCAAGAATTATGTATGCAAAAGGATGACCTGATTTCATGGCGATCACCGCCAGATAAAAACCCAGTGCACGGGAACCGGCATCTCCCATCAACATAGAACTCGGTTTGGAGTTAAAATACAGATACGCCAGAAGCACGCCCATAAACATCAGACTTGCGATCCCATACTGTCCCAGCTCTTCGGAAAAGATCACGGTAAAGCCGCCAAGCACTACCATACACAGGCTGGCGCAAAGTCCATCCACGCCGTCCGTACAGTTTGTCACATTAACAGATACCCACAGAAGCACAACGCCTAATATAAAATAGACAGGAACAGGGATAGAAATGCTGTTTCCAAATATCATAATGTCTGTGGAATTGTTCGAAACAAAGGTCCACATTGCCACAAGAGATAAGATCAGATCGATGGCACCCTTTTTATAGTCATTCCATGGCTTATCGGAAGCATCGTCCAGATAGCCGCTAAGCATCATTGCAAAAAGAAGAATACAGTAGATCACATATTCTCTGGTGATCGGAAGAAACAACAGAGAACACACGATAAATGCACAGACAAAGGTAAGTCCCACTCCCCGGAGTTTCCCCTTGGAAAGCGCTCCGTTTACCGCAAATGCCCTACCCTGATCCTTTGGCAGAAACGGAAACGGGAATTTAAGCATGAGAAAAGTCAGCAGAAACGATGCCAGCACCCCCAGCATAGCGATCTGATTGGTTGTAAATACATCTTTTAGTATATAATACATAATTTATCCTTTCCTCCGCTTGTCTATACAAGCAGACAGGCATGAAAGCGTTCTTCCATGCCCTTTGTATTTGTTTGATCATAAATGATGACAGTTATAAGATGCACTCCTGCTAAATTACTGCATGATCAGGGAAAATACACCCCAGATGCAGACTGCCGTAACGACAATAATGACAAACGCAATGATCCGGTTCTTCCACGCAGCCTTTGTCTCCTGACGGACGATCTGCTTTTTGCACTGCCCGATCCGTTCCGCAGAATCCTTGTAATCCGCAAAGCGCTCCAGCTCCGATATCGCGGTGCGGTAATCCATCTTGGTCACCGCAGTATCACAAAGCTTCACTGCTGCCTGATACGCTTTTTCCCTGCCTTTGTTTTCATAAGCCTCTGCTTTTTTCCGGCAGTCTGCCGCCTGTTTCGCGCTGTCCTTATACGTGCTGATCCCGTCAAACATATCTGCCGCATCCAGCAGTGTCCTGACTCCCTGCTCGTAACGCTCTACACACACAAGAGAATCTCTCAACTCTGCGGCACTGCGATATTTTGCCTCCTCGCCGGTGAGCTCCTCATCCTCAAAGGAATCCTCATCCGGCACGGCAATTCTATTCTTATCTTCCTCTGTCTCTTCAATGATTATCATATCATATACCGATCTTTCTGTTTCGATTTATATCCTTATAAAGTTACCTCCTTATAATAAGCAGAAAACCCCTGCTTGTCAACGCAGGGATCTTCATTATATTTTATATCATTGTCACAGCAGATCTGCTTCTCCGGTGATCGTCCGGCATTTATCAACAATCCGGCGGACAATACCTCTTTGTCTGGCTTCCAGCCGTTTCACTTCTGCCCGCTGCAGCTCCAGCTCTTTTTTCATATCCAGCAGCGCCTTTCCAAAGAACAGTACCGTATCCTCATATTGAAGAGTATTGTCCCTCGTCCATTTCGGCAGCTCCCGCATCTTTTCCTCCTTTTCATCAAAAAGAGTGTCACACTCCATATATTCCCGGGCGATCCGGTGATTGATCTCCCGGAAGCTCTCCATATATTTCCGGCGGTCCTCCGGAGAAAACATAGAGCTTTCAAACTGCTTCTTTTCTTCTCTGGAACAATCTACTGCAATTTTTCCCAGCCACTTCTGTTCCTTTCCCCATTGCTCCGGCTCCTCCGAAAGAATCTGATTTAAGATCCGTTTGATCTCCGCATAATTATTGTTCAGACTGAGATTCACCTTTGTCTCCAGAGGTTGAAACAGCTCCGTATGCTCTATACCGATCAGATGCAGAAATTCAATGCACAGATCAAACTTTTCCTCCCGATAAGGCTGAACAATAATGTTTTCCCTCCCCATTTCTTCTGCCAGCTCTTCCAGATGTTTATAATAATTTAGTTCAATATATTTCGGCGTCCTTTTTACCATCTTTTTCCAGGTCCATGTCACGCCGCGTTTGCGGATCTGCTGCTTCCAGTAGGATTCCAGATAATAATCCTGACGTCGTAAATATACGATCAGCTTAAGATCTATATCTCTTTCTTTGCAAAATGTCCTTATCAATCGCAGACATTCCGGCTTATGAGGTTTATATGCATTCCAGATCGCTTCATCACTAAGGATCACTGTATCTGCTTTTTCAAAGGTCTTTTCCAGCAACTCCAGGGATTTTTTGTTCATATTTTTCGTCTGAACCGGATCCTCCCGTCCCTGTTCATCCGTAAGCTTTCCGATCAGAAAATGGGCGTTGCGTCCTGGCGAGATCAAAGGATACCTTCCCGGCATAATGGGATATGCGGCTCCGTACCGTGCCAATGCTTCCTCGTTTTGCATCAGAAACACCTGCAGTGAACTTGTTCCTGTCTTTGGCATACCAATATGCAGATATAATTTTTTTGTATGATCCATTGCTGTGCACTCCTCTTCTTTTGTGGCATTGGATTAATCTTATCTGCCAAAAATGGCATAAATATTGGAAATTTGTGGCAATTTTATGATATTTTGCGTATGATTTTCTCCATATCCACCATACTATTTTTAGATTAAAATAATGAAAATCTGGATGGTGGATATATGAATATATTTTTTTCCGCATTTCAACAAATGCTTTTTATGTTTTTGTTTATGATCTTGGGCTACGTGCTGCGAAAAAAGAAATGGATCCCTGACAATTCCAGCTCTGTTTTATCCAAGCTGGAAAATCTGATATTTATGCCATGTCTTGTATTGAACACATTTATGACCCGGTGTACAGTAGAAAATCTCACGGAAAAAATGCCCTTTATTTTATACAGCATTGCTTCCCTGGTCATCGCTCTGGCACTTGCCGTGCTGTTGACGCCGTTTTTTTCACAAAAAAAAGAGGAGAACGGAATTTACCGCTACTCCTTTATGGTTGCCAATATCGCCTTTATGGGAAATGCTGTGGTGGAAGGGATCTTTGGAGATGATGTGCTCTTTGACTATCTGATGTTTACTCTGCCGATCAATCTGTTCTTAAACAGCGTCGGCATCTCATGGCTGATGCCTGATAATGGCAGTCTGTCCCGGTGGCAGAAATGGCTTGGTCCCATTAACCTCGCCTCGATCCTCGGTGTGGTTCTTGGGATCACCGGTGTGATCCTGCCCGCACCGCTTCCTGCTGTCATTGTCTCCGGAAGCAGCTGTATGGCACCTGTCGCCATGATCCTGACGGGTTTTATCATCGGCGGCTATCCTCCGGGCAGGCTGCTCTCTGCCGGAAAGATCTATGTAGTCGCTCTGTACCGGCTGCTTTTTATGCCGTTGCTCTTTGCCCTGCTCGCCAGGCTGATCCACCTGTCCCTTGATATCCGTCATGTCCTGATATGCGCATATGCCATGCCTCTGGGACTAAATACCATCGTAATTCCGGCAGCCTATGACAGCGATACCACCATCGGTGCATCTATGGCTCTAATTTCCAATATCCTCGCCCTTGTCACGATCCCTGTTGTATTTTCCCTGTTTTTGTAGGCTTCTAAATCCGCACTATTTGTCCTTATTAAAGAAACGCATCTCCGACTTCTGCTCTGCATACTGTTTTGCTACGATCTGCAGTCCCTGCAGTCTGTGGCACTCCGGACACAGTGTACCAAAATCGATAGGCTTGCCGCATATCTGGCAGTGAACAGCTGATACCGTCTGTCCGGCATCTCCCTTATACTGTATTCTCCCCTCCCGGATCCACTTTCTCACCTTGGATACCGGAATATCAAAATGCTCTGCTACATCCAGTTCTTTAACGTCATTCTCTCTGATAAAATCCTTTACCTCCGCAAAGAGATTTGTTTCCTTGCAGGTCGGACAAATATCATCCTCATCATAAACATCCGGAAGGACCCTGCCACACTGCGTACATCGAGGCGCCTCTTCAAACAGCTCTCTTGATCTTGCAATCATGGGAGCACCTCCTTTTCTATAAAATAAATCACTTATACTAAATATACCGCATATACCGTTTCTCTGCAAGAATGAGTTTTGACCTGCTGCCACGGATCCTGTCATGAATGCTGCCATCCGCTTCTCTCCCGTCTGTATTCCATCGGTGTCGTACCATAGATCCTCCGAAAAATTCTCGAAAAATAACTGTTGCTTTGAAATCCCCATCATTCCCGGCTATACTGCAGGGAGGTCTCTTCTCCGGACGACAGACTGTACCTGTAGGTTCCCTTGACCGCCACATCGTCCTTGGCGCTTGCCGCAAAATTGATCTTCAATACATCATCCTGATCGATCTCCATCAGAGAATACACGACCGCTCCATCCTTTTCAAATGAAACATCCTTTGACGCACCATATTTTTTGAAAATATTCTGTAATGCTTCATTACCGCTCTGCGGCCGATAACAAAGTCTCCCATTTTCAATATCATACAGGGAAAAGGTTCTTCCCGCTGTTCCATTATAAGTCAACAAAGCATATTTTTTCTGATCGTTATCCGATGGCGCCCATTGCAGATCAAGATAATACCCCTCAACATCCGTCATGGTTTTTGTCCCCGTCCGCCGGTCCAGCCCATCCGGATTGATCTTGACTTTTTCAATGGCGAGTCCGCCGTTATCCTGTGTGCTGACGGCAACATTCATAACCTCTTTGCCCTTGTCATTTTTGAGGGAATAATACTTAGGTGTATCCTGTGTCTCCGCACTCTTCCGGCTTCGTCGTTTCTCAAGCTCCTCCTCTGTCATTTCCTGCTGTTCGTATCTTCCTTTTGCAGTATCCCAGACATAATATGTCGTTTCATCCTCCTCTGTCACTGTGATCACGCCTCCTGCCCCCTGCACATAGGACAACACCATAGAACCCTCCTGCAGCGACGTAACCTGATCCAGATAGATTGCCGGACTCACAACCGACAGCGAATCTTTCTCTATATTAATAATATAGTAGTTATATTTCTTTTCAGCATTTTTTCCGGTCCTTTGTCCCACGGCAATCTCCATGGTGCCGTCCTCATTATAGTCTGCCGTTTTCAGCGATACATTCTCCGGAAATTGCTGCGTATCCGTACCGGCAAAAACCTTTGTAAGGGCAAGCTCCGTCAGTTTCTTTCCCTGCTCATCCTTTAACCGGAGCTTCCCCGCTCCCTTATATCCTTTTCCTTTTTGAAAGGTCCCCCCGGTCATCACCAGCTCCAGACGAACGGCACTTCCACTGGAAACCTGAGTTTCGCAGCCGGCAATGACATGGTTTGTTATGTTTTTTGCCCGGCTGCTGTCAAAAAGCTTATCCTGATCCGTTCCGGCTCCCTTATTTCCCTGAAATGCAGATAGAGCAAACGCCCAAAAGACCAATAATGTCACCACAAATGATGCGAGTCCCGACTGCCATAACGGCTTTTTCCTGATATACAAGAGGTTGCCCGCTCTTCGGAACAAATCCCCCTCATAACCGGTCACAAGTGACGGCGATATTTTGCGTTCCTTATCCTGCTTCATATTGGCAAGCACCTGTGCACATTGCGCCGGCTCCATACCTGTTTTTTTCACAAAAGCTGCATCGCAGGCCGTATTCTGATCACGCCAGAGCAGATAATATGCAAGCCACAATGCAGGATTCCACCAATGAATACAACATACCAGAAATGCAAGCCCCCTCCACAGATCATCTCCCCTCCGTCTGCGCAGTGCTTCATAGGCAACGACGTCCTTCATCTCCCGCGCCAGAAGTCCTTCCGGAAGATATACTCTGCTGTTTACGAGGCCGCACCTGACGGGAAAGACAGTCATTGGCGACTCATATATCCGGTCAAACAGGCACCGGGAATTTTGCTTCAACTTTCTCCTCAGCCGCAGCTGCTTCCACATCACTCCCATGAGCAAAAGCAGCATCCCCCCAAGCCATATGAGCACACAGATCCGATATGCTCTACCGGCACATATCGCCCCCTCAAACACATATCTCCACCCGGTCAAAAGACCTTTATCCGGCGAAATCTGAAGTCCCAGAGACCGAAGCAGTGTATGAAACCGGCGGTTCCACGGATCATATATACACACAGGGCTGCTCATGCCCAGAGGACAAACCGCCCGCAAAAACAGGATCCACCACAACACCAGCGTAAGTCCCTTAGAGAGATTGCGAAAAAGGAAACGTAAAAACAGGATCCCCGGAAGCAGCACAAGCGCCATACAGCTCATGGAGAATACCGTATAAAACAGTCGATATAATATATCCATAATCATTGTACATTCCTCCCTTCGTCTGCAACCTCCGGACCACAGGCATAATATTGTAACCCGGACCACAACCGCTTTATTACACAACAAAAACTATCATAACATATCTCTGTGTGATATGAAATACTCAAAGGGCCGGGGACAATGATTGCTTTTTCCTTTCTTTTGGGTATAATTAGAACTAATCGTTAATTTATTAAGGAAAGGATGGCATCATTATGAAAGATGGATTTATCAAGGTTGCTGCCGTTACACCGGACATCGAAGTAGGAAATACCGCTTACAACACCGAGCAGATCCTTCACTGCATGGAACGTGCAGAAAAGGAATGTGCAAAGGTTTTGGTTTTTCCGGAGCTTTGTATCTCGGGATATACCTGTAACGACCTCTTTTTACAAAACATCCTTCTGGATGGCTGTCTGGAAGGTCTGGAGCAGATCCGTTCAGCCTCCGGCACAGGGGATATGCTGGTCGTTGTGGGACTTCCTTTCCTGTACAATGCACGCTTATACAACGTTGCTGCTATCATTTATCACGGAGAGGTTCTGGGACTCGTGCCGAAGCAGCACATTCCAAATTATTCCGAGTTCTATGAGGCAAGACACTTTGCACCGGCTCCTGCCGAAAACGAACTGGTGGACATTCCGGCATTGGGCAGCCACGGAAAACAGATCCCTTTTGGAGCAAAGCTCCTGTTTGCCGCAGATAATCTGCCGGATTTCGTACTTGGCATTGATATCTGTGAAGATCTATGGATGCCGATCCCGCCATCCTGCCACCATGCCATGGCATCCGCCACGGTAATTGCAAATCTTTCCGCCAGTGATGAGACCACAGGCAAGGAAATTTACCGTCGGGAGCTGGTCAGCAACCAGTCCGCACGTCTGATCTGCGGATACATTTATGCTGATGCCGGAGAGGGAGAGTCCTCCACCGATCTGGTCTTTGCCGGACACAACCTGATCGCAGAAAATGGCAGTATCCTCTCCCAGTCCGAGCGCTTTCATAATGAAATGACAGTGTCGGAGCTTGATCTGGGACGTCTGGTCAGCGAACGCCGCCGCATGGGTACTTTTGAGATCACACCGCCTGCACAGGCCGGTTACAGGGTATGCCACTTCTCCTTCCGGGATATCACAGACACGAAGCTGACACGGTTCTACTCCCGTACTCCGTTTGTACCAAGCGCCAAGGCGGATCGCGACCGCCGTTGCAACGAAATCTTTAATATCCAGGCAATGGGACTCAAAAAACGTCTGGCACACACCCACTGTAAGAGTGCCGTTATCGGTATCTCCGGCGGACTTGACTCTACACTGGCACTTCTTGTCACCGCACGGGCATTTGACCTGCTTGGTCTGGATCGTTCCGGCATCAAAGCCATCACCATGCCATGCTTTGGAACCACTGACCGCACCATGAGAAATGCCTGCACGCTGACACAAAAGCTTGGGGCCTCCCTGCAGGAGATCCCGATCCATGAAGCAGTCAATCTGCATTTCCGTGATATTGGCCACGATCCCGAGGTACATGATGTCACCTACGAAAACTCTCAGGCACGCCAACGTACACTGATCCTGATGAATGTTGCCAATCAGGAAAACGGTATGGTGATCGGTACCGGAGATATGTCTGAGCTGGCTCTGGGCTGGGCTACCTACAACGGCGACCATATGTCAATGTACGGCGTCAACTGTTCCATCCCCAAAATGCTGGTACGTTATCTCGTTCTTTATTATGCCGAAACCACGGATGACGAGGAGCTGCGCACAGTCCTTCTTGACATTCTGGATACCCCGGTCAGCCCGGAGCTCCTCCCTCCAAAGGATGGAGAGATCTCCCAGAAAACAGAGGATCTGGTGGGACCATACGAGCTGCATGACTTTTATCTGTATTATATGATGCGTTTCGGGTACACCCCATCCAAGATATATCGTCTTGCCTGCTACACCTTTGAAGGCACTTATGACAGGGACACGATCTACAAATGGCTCCGCACCTTCTACTGGAGATTTTTTGCCCAGCAGTTTAAGCGTTCCTGTCTGCCGGATGGACCGAAGGTCGGAAGTGTAGCACTTTCCCCACGGGGCGACTGGCGTATGCCTAGTGATGCTTCCGTGGCAATGTGGATGCGGGATCTGGATCAGATCAAACCGGACTCCTTATAATAAATATATCAAAGCAAAATACCTTTCGCCCCCAATAGCATAATATATATTTAATGAAATATATTCTAAATAAAACGTGTAAGATCACTTAGGATCACATACACAGAAACGAGGACTCAAATGGATAAAATTATTGAAAATAACGTAAATGACATTGTTGATACTATTTTAAAGGATTATACCCACGATCGCTCCATCGACAAGATGAAGCTATTCACCCAGCCGGACCGCTTTGTGATCATCAAGATCATTGACAATCTGATGAAGATTATGTATCCGGGATATTTCCGTGATACCTCCCACAAAATATATATCATGGAAAACAGCACCCGTGTTCTGATCGAAGATACCCTGTTTCGTCTGAATAAACAGATCGAGCTGGCATTGAAATATTCTCCGGACTACGAAAATGCCGATGACTGCGAGCTTCATGTGGAGGCTCAACGTCTCACCGTGGCATTTTTCCACACAGTACCAAAGGTACGTGCTCTTCTGGAAACCGATCTGCAGGCTGCCTTTGACGGCGATCCTGCTGCCTACTCCAAGGAAGAGGTGATCCTGTCCTATCCGGGACTTCAGGCGATCACCATCAACCGTCTCGCCCATGAACTGTTCCTGTTACATGTGCCTCTGATTCCGCGTATTATGACAGAATACGCTCACAGCACCACCGGTATTGATATTCATCCCGGTGCCACCATCGGAGAATACTTCTTTATCGACCACGGAACCGGCATTGTCGTTGGAGAGACTACAACCATCGGAAAAAATGTTAAAATTTATCAGGGCGTTACGCTTGGTGCACTCTCTACCCGTGGTGGCCAGAAGCTTCAGGGCAAAAAACGCCACCCTACGATCGGCGACAACGTCACCATCTATGCCGGTGCATCCATCCTGGGCGGAGACAGCATCATCGGAGAAAACTGTGTGATCGGAAGTAATGTATTTATTACCACCTCTATCCCTGCCGGTACAAAGGTAAATATCAAGAATCAGGAGTTAAAATATCATCAGGGACAGAAAACAGTCAATGAACCTGTGGATCCGGATGAGACCTGGTTTTATATTATTTAATAGGGTTATCAAAAGGGCAAGACCAGCGTTTTGCCCTTTTCTATTGGAATCCACAAAAATTTCTTTTACTTTTCCATCAGGTACAAATAATATTTTCCATTCTTTTGTTCCACTTTTATCTTCCCTTTTATCTTTTCCCCTGTGTCCTTATTTTCTTTTGTGACAGAGATAGACGGCGATACTGTTTTGTCCACTATATCTGTAACCCGAAGAGAACAGCCAATCTGTGTACCGGATGCGCAGGTTACTTTTGATTTCCTGTTTCCCTGTAATACAATCTTATTTTTTTCTTTATAATTTTCTGCGATCAGCTCCATTGAAACACCGGAAGCCTTTAATGCATAGCCGGTCTGATCATCTGTTTCCCCAAACTGTAATGTAAACTGTATCTTTTTATCCTTTCCTTCGCCCGTAATATTGGTATAGAGAAGCTGTCTCTCTCCTGTCAGAAGCTGTTCCCCGTCAGAAACATAATCATTATCTGCTGTATTGTTTCCTGGCACCGAATCAGAATATGCGTATTGCGTCACATCCTCACCCATTCCGGATGCCATGCACCAGATATCCAGCTCTTCCTCTGAAGCTGTCCGCAACTGGTCTGACCCCTTTAAGGCAGCTTTCTCTTGTGTCTTATCTGTATCTGCCATCTGCCTTTGTAAAAATGAGCGATCACTTCCATACAGTACAACTATACTTATAACTGCTGCCGCTGCCAGACCGCTAAATACCTCTATACGATGTTTCCGTTTCCTTTTCTGTTTCCTCTTTATCCCTTCAAAATCCAGAGCATCACAGATCATCTGCTCCGGCAATTCTCCAATGGCATCTGCAATCTGCTCTGCCCTTTTGTTTGTATCATGTTTCTTCACAGATAAACCGCCTCCTTCTCCAGCCAGCCCTTCAGATCCTTACGCATCCGGCTGAGTGTTGACCGCACAGTCCCCTCTCTCATTCCAAGCTTCTCTGCAATCTCCTTTGTAGGCATCATATAAAAATATCTCTGCAAAAAGATCGCCCTGTTTCTCTCCGGCTGCCGGTCGAGAAATGCTGCAATGCTTGCCGACAATTCCTTAAGCTCGATCTGCTCCTCCACTGTCCTTCCGTCGGTAACGCAATCCTGTAATTCTTCCAGAGCAATATCCACACTGTTCCCCCCTCGTCGTGCTGTATGCATATATCTGTACCTGTTTAAAGACAGATTACGAATGATCTTTGCCAAAAATCCGGGCAATACTGCCGGTCGTTTCGGAGGAATGGCATTCCATGTCTGAAGCCATGTATCATTAACACATTCCCTGGCATCCTCCTCGTCATGAACGATCCGATAGGATATACTATGACAATAGTTATTATATTTATCAGATAATCCTTTAAGCCCCTGTTCTTTCCGATCCCAGATCATCTGAATAATTTTCTCGTCTTCCATACACTTCTCCATACGGGCACATCCCCTCTTTCCGGTTACTCAATCCGGCTCACTGCACCTACAAACAATGGTGCTCCCTGATTGTCTGACAACATCATGATGAAAGGCCGGTTGCACTTCATTTTCATCTGTATGTCCGGGATCATCATTGATTCCTTTATTGTAATCTCTGTATAGGATGCCACACTACAGCCATTCTCGTCAACCTTTACTGCCCCTGCCTGTCTTGCCCGGCTTACATAGAGATCCGGCACAGATGTTTCTTTGTCCTTATGCTTCCATATGCGTCCAAAGTCTGCTTTTTCCACCTGAAACGCATCCTTAATCCCCATTTCCTGCAGCATTGGGATAAGATCCATATCTGACTGAAATTGAAGCTTCGGCAGAGACAGCTTAACAAGACCCTGCTTCCACTTTGAGCATTCCGGATCACACAGCTCCAGGATCTCCCTGATACTCTCTGTGCTGCTTATCTGATCAAAGGATACTCCCTTTCCCGGAAGCACCAGCGTCATCCGCGTATTTTTCATAGGGATGGATACTGCCTGAAAGCGTTTATTTTCCATACATAAACCATCCCAGGAGGTATTCATAAAATCACATGTCACCTTATCCAGCTTTTCCTCTTCTGTGGTATTGCCACAGGTATAATAATTGCGTCCATAGAATACATCCTTGCGTGTGTCCTTCCGGTTAAATACCTGCTCCTCCCATTCATCCTTAAAATTTGCAGCGGACAGAAGCATCATTGCCATATCCGCCTCTGTTTTTATATTGGAAGAAATCTCCTTTCGAAGCTTCCCTCCTGTCTGATGATCCAGCCAATTCTGTATCTCTTCATCAAAAGCCGGATCTCCCATTCTGCCGGAATCGCACTTTGCGTTATAACTGTTCTTCAAAATATCTGTCATACTATTCGAATAATCATACCGGTCACTAAACCAGACCGAATTTCCAAAAGAGCAGACACCGGAAGCCTCTTTGCCATACAGCCACTGTGAAACCTGACGGATCGCCGTCTGTCGTCTGTCCCCTTTGCACTTTTGCTCCTCAGCAGAAACGCACATATGATTCTTTACCGATGTCTCTTCATCCAGTCCACCCAGTCCATCCTGCAGCTGCCGCCTCGTCTCTCCATCTCCCATCTCCGACAACATTCCCAATGCCATATAAAGATTTACCGGAGAGTACAATACCGCCCCCTGTCTGGGATTCTCCCCCCAGTTTAGCTGTAAAAATTTCGAAATGGATGTCTCACAATACACCTTATATTGCTTTTCAAAATCGGATTCCGTGATTTCATCTTCATCATTTGCACTAATGTCTGTCCCAAGTTCACTCCCGGCAGAATCCACGGGTGTTGATCTGCCTCCTGCTTCTTCCGGAACCGCAGTCTCCTTCCCCAACACCGTACCTCTGCCATTCAGCTCAGTTCCCGATTTCCTGCCGCACCCTGCCGTACCGATCAAAGAAAATGCCAATAGTAATATTAAAACCTGATTTCTCCTCCAATACTTCATCTGAAAATCCCCCTTTGTCATATTTTAGAATGATGCATTTGATAGAACACGGTAATTGTTCCACAAAAAAACGCATCTACCTATATAGACACGTTTTTTTTAAAAATGCTGCAATAAATATGCAAGATTCAATCTACCGATGTTTATTTACTATCTTTACATACGAAACCAAACCTCCTGCGGCACATTTGTCACAAGCCAGTCTGCCCCCGCCATACACATGGAAAATCCTGTCAAAAGAAACAATATAATGATCGCAGCAAAATCATATTTTCCTGCTTTGTCTGATGCCAGACAGGTATAAAATAATATTTCTATCCCCAGACCGATCAGAATCAACGGCCATAAATGAAAGATTAATTCATAATTCAAAAAACCTCCAAAGATATGTACCAAAAACAGTACACCGAATACTACCAGACAAACTCCCATGGTGATCGTTCCAATCCTGCGCTCTCTCATTCGTCCTCTCTCCCTTCCAGATATTTATCATCGTCATCCTGCAGATCTGATTTTTTGCCAAGGATCATTTTAATACCAAGTCCAATGATCAAAAAGGAGATCAGCATCTGCGGAATATAACGGGTCAGGATCTGGCTCAGCTCATAGGAAAGATAAATGCCGCACTGTGCCATAATCTCCACCACATCATTTCCCAACAGATAAATTCCAAACAAGATCAAAAATACGGCTGCAAATTTTTTGCCCTTGCCCACAGATAGTTTTGGCAGCTCCTGTACATTTTCCAGCAATACATAATGATCCTCCAATGCCGCAAACTCTTCATCCGGCATGGAATTTTTATTGACCGCATCAAAAAATGCATAAAACCAGACAACGATCGCCAGCAAGCCAAGCACATCCACATACAGCCAGCTTGATAATACCAGAACTCCGATAAAAAGCAGCATCAGACTGACACCCTCCTTAAAAAATCCCAGATACATCTGTCCCGCTCCCGGAATACAGGATAAAATAAATGTCATAAATTTTCCTCTTTTTCGCTTCATAATAGTCCTCCTAATTTCCAATATTTTCAAAATTTTACGTTAAATAAATTTATTGCTTCTTTTTCATAAACCAGTTACTGATGTCCCACTTGCTTTCCTGCTGCTTTTTTTCTACAAACTTTTCTCTCTGCTCCTTCTGTTTCTGCCTTTCCTTCTCTAACCGCTGCTGGTAAGCAAGCTTTTCAGAATCCTGCTTTGGTATGATCCTCTCCGGATCACACCTGGAAACAGATGTCCCCACATCGGAAATGATATGAGACTGTGTCGTTACCGGCAGCCCCCGTTCTCCCTGAAAATTCACTGTCACCATAAGGCCCAGTGCCATACAGACGCCCAATGCCACTCTGGTACAATACCGGTAATATTCTCTCTGTTTCTGCTTCCGGTCAGGAATCTTTGCTGCTTTCTCCAAAATTCCTGCTGTTACTCCCCGAGGCAGCGATATCATTTCCACCTCCGGGAGTCCTGACGCCAGCCTTCCGGCACAGTATTCGCACTGTGCCGCATGCTGCAATAATTCCATTTCTTCCTTTGCATCCAACTGATGCTTATAATATTTCGCGATCTGCTGATCCGTAATATGTGCCATAATGCGCCTCCTTTCATGGTCTGACCATCTTTGGTCCCAGTTTTTTCTGAAGCATTTTCTTTGCTCTTAAAACCTGTGTCTGTACTGTCTTTAATTTGATCCCCTTCTGTTCTGCGATCTCCCGCGCGGTCCTGTCGCAGCAATAAAATTCATAGGCAATCTGTCCATATGGGGGCTTCAGATCGCGGCACGCTCTCGCAAGCTCCTCCTTCACTTCCTCCTCCAGAAGCCGTTCCTCCGGTGATGAAACTGTGCCGGCCCTGCTTTCCAGCACCTCCGATTCCGAAGGCATTTCTTTCCTTCCTTTTCGTTTCAAAAAGTCCAGACATTTATTCGTCGCAATCTTTGTCAAAAATGCTTTTTCATTCTGCCCGTCAAAACGATCCAGAACTTTATAATATGTAAGAAATGTTTCCTGTGTCGCATCCTGCGCCTCAAAATAATCACCCACCATACGATAGCAGATGGAAAAGATCAGCCTCTCATATTTTTCCAGGGCTCTCTCCAACTGCGCTGTCTGTATGGAATTGTCCGTCAAGTCTCATCACCTCCTTTCTCACCCCTCTCATTATATACAAACGAGGGGATTTGGCAAAAACCTTCAGTTTTTTCAAATTTTATTTAAAAATATTTTTGACATTCCCCGTTTCTTATGTTAGTATAAAACCCGTTCTAAAACTTATGTGGATTTTTCTAAATGTGTGAGTACACATTTACTTTTCGCCGCATGGCCATCCGGTCATGTGGCGTTTTTCGTTTATAGGAAAATGACGCAACAAAAAACAAAACGATGTTTTCATTTCACAGGAAAGGAAGAAAGATTATGGTGAAAAACACAGATCAGACTTATATGAAAACCCGGCCGGTGCTGCGGCTGCTTCTGACTATGGCACTGCCTATGGTTATTTCCATGCTTGTAAATTCTCTGTACAATATTGTGGACAGTTTTTTTGTGGCAAAGATCAGCGAAGATGCCATGACCGCATTATCTCTGGTCTATCCCATGCAGAATCTGATCAATGCAGTAATGATCGGGTTTGGTGTCGGAATCAACGCTGTGATCTCCTTTTATCTGGGTGCGCAGAATCAGGAGAAGGCAGACCGTGCCGCAACCCAGGGTGTCATCCTCAGCACAGTTCACGGGATCCTTTTAATGGTATTCTGCCTGCTGACGATCCATCCGTTTTTGAAAATGTTTACTTCGGATACAGTAACGATCCGGCTGGGACTGCGTTATTCCCATATTGTATTTGCTTTCTCCGTCATGTTTGCCTGGGAGCTTGTCTTCGAAAAGGTGTTTCAGGCAGTGGGACGCATGGCCGTTTCCATGGTTTGCATGATGATCGGATGCATTGCCAATATTATCCTGGATCCAATCCTGATATTTGGACTCGGACCTTTTCCACGCATGGAGATCGAGGGGGCTGCCCTTGCCACAGGACTTGGCCAGACCATCAGTGCCTTGTCCTACGTCATCATTTATTTCTGCCGTCCGTTATCTGTCCGCATCCGACGTGACTGTGTGCGTCCCGACCGCCGGATCTGCCGCAAACTGTACGCCATTGGCATTCCTGCTTCCCTGAATCTGGCACTCCCATCCCTGCTGATCTCCTCCCTCAATGTCATACTGGCGGCATATTCCCAGACCTATGTCTTTATTCTGGGCGTCTACTACAAATTACAGACATTCTTGTACCTTACCGCCAATGGCGTCATTCAGGGAATGCGTCCTTTGCTGAGCTACAATTATGGTGCTGGGGAGCATGACCGGGTTCGCAGTATTTTTAAAGATGCGCTGATCATTGTTTTTCTGATCCTGCTTGGCGGTATGCTGCTCTGCCTGACAATTCCCGGGCAGCTTATGGGACTTTTTTCGGACAATCCGGACACGATCCGCTCCGGTGCTCTGGCTCTGCGTATTATCAGTGCCGGCTTTATGACCTCCTCCCTTTCCGTCACCGCTTCCGGTGCTTTGGAAGCATTAGGCAAAGGACTCTCCTCACTGATCATCTCCTTATGCCGCTATGCGGTGTTGATCATTCCGATTGCTTTTATCGCCAGCCGCATCCTGGGAGCTGTTGGCGTATGGCATGCCTTTTGGATCGCCGAGGCTCTTACCGCCGTTCTGGCTGTCCTGATTTTTGGACATACATTAAAGCAGGCAGAGTAATACTCCGCCTGCTTTAATATAATAATATTGGGATTTCTATTACTTGTATTGCAATGTGATCACCGTATCAGATCTATCCGGACACTTCTTTGGAACTTTTATCGTGATCTTGTTATTCTTTACGGAATATTTTAATACTTTTCCATTCTGCAGAATTGAAACCTTCTGCAGCTTTTTGTTTTTCAGCTTCGCTGCCACAAGCTTCTGATTCTTTGGCCATTTTATTACGTGGGCATATACCTTATTTTCCTTCCGGGTATAACGTCCCCAGGATGGCTTTTTCTTAAATGGTGTCCCTGAACATCCGTAGATACTTTCCCCATTTTTCTTCATCCATGCGCCGATGCCGGACAAAACCTTTTTGGTTCCCTCTGTCACTGATCCAGTCCCTTTCGGACCAATATTGAGCAGATAATTTCCATCCTTTGATGCGACCTCCACCAGATCCTGTACCATATATCGTACATCATAATATGCCTTCTCACAGTTCTTATTGTAGCCCCATGCTCCATTCATAGTCTGGCAGGTTTCCCACGATCTGGACGGTGCCTTTTCCGGAATATTCTGCTCCGGACATTCAAAGTCACCGAGCCCAAACCCACGGCACACACGTTCATTCACAATAATACTCTGTTTCAGGGATTTTACATATTGGTAAAGATCTTCTCCATCCGCTTTCGTCCACCACTGGGATAAGGTCGGTGCATCCTTGCGGTAAGTCCAGTCACCGTCAAACCACATAACCGCCGGATCGTATGTATCCACAAGCTCCTTTAGCTGTGCTTTCATATCATTGATATATGACGTGCGGGCCTCCCATGATTTCATCTGGGTAAAATTCCCTTTTATAGTCTGAGAAGAATGATTCCAGTCAATAATGGAATAATACAGTCCAAACTTGATACCTGCATCATCACAGGCATTTTTCAGTTCCATGATAATATCACGTCCCGTGCTGCCAAACGGAGTATACTGCTGCAAACTGAAAATTTTCTGACCGGTATGATCTTTAAAACTTGCCACCTTGGTATCCCACATCGCAAGACCTTCATGATGCTTTGCCGTAAATACCAGATACTTCATACCTGCCTTTTTGGCATAGGAAACAATCTCCTTTGCATCAAATTGTGTGGGATTAAACTTCGCCGATATGGTCTCCTGATATTTCTCCTTGGATATCCCCTGGGTCTGCATTGCCCATTCACCCTGACCATATTCGGAATAAGAGCCAAAGTGGATAAACATGCCAAACTTGTCCTCAGCCCACCACTTCATATTGTCCGGAACATTGTACGCCGATACCACTGCTCCGCTCTGCACCACTCCTGTCAGCAGACAGAAAATCAATGCAAAACTAAGAAAAATTCTTCCTGTTGAAATAAGTCTTTTTGAGTTGTTGTTCATATTTTTTTCTCTCCTCTAACTTCTTCTTTTCCAAGAAATATCAAAATTGTGAAAATTAGTTATCAGCTTTTTTCTGACTCCATTTTCAGTGCAAATGCCTCACAGGACAATCCCGCTTCCTCTGCTGCATCTGCAACGCTGAGAAGTCCCTTCCGGACTAACTGTACCAGCATGTCCATTCTTCCCTGCTTTCGTCCAATTTCTTCACCACGTTTTTGTCCAATTTCTTCACCACGTCTTCTACCAATTTCTTCACCACGTTTTTGTCCAACCTCCTCGCCTTTCCGTTCTCTTGTCTTCATCATATCCTCTACCGCCTGACACACATTGACCACCTCCGTTTTTTCATCAATTGCAAAATCTGTATGTGTTATTGTC
>CAKRHL010000013.1 GCA_934338765.1 uncultured Lachnospiraceae bacterium
GCTATGAACCTTGATATATAACAGCTCCTTCTTGCGGATCGGAATATCCGTAAAATCAAGGACCTTGATCACCTCCACGCTCCGGTTTAACTGCTTGATGATCTGTTCGAAGGTCAGATCGTCACATGTCAGCCCAATGGTCATTCTTGAAATCGTAGGATCCTCTGTCATGCCCACAGTCAGGGTATCCAGATTGTAATTTTTGCCTGAAAATAATCCGGACACTTTTGCCAGTACACCGATCTGATTTTCTACATATGCGGAAATCACTCTCTTCTTTGTCTCCATATTTTCACCTCAGCCTTTCCTATCTTATATCTATTCGCATCTGGGTCATAACTCTAAATCTCCAGGATCATATTATCCAGTGAATTGCCTACCGGTACCATAGGGGCAACATTTGCTTCCCGCTCAATGATAAACTCTAACAGCGTCGGCGCATTCTTGTGGGAACGGGCAAATTCAAAGGCTTTTGGAATATCCTTCTCATCGGTGATCCGCATACCGTATGCGTCATAACTCTCTGCAAGCTTCACAAAATCCGGGCTGTATTTCGGACATTTTTTATTTGGATCCATACAGTTATGCTGACAGCTTCTGCGATAGGTCAGACAGGTACAGGAATATCTCCTGTCAAAGAGCATCTGCTGCCACTGTCTTACATTTCCGAGATATCCGTTATTCAGGACGATCAACGTCAACGGGATCTCCAGCGCAACTGCTGTCGCAAACTCCTGAATATTCATCTGCATACCGCCATCTCCGGAAATGGCAAAGACATCTGCATCGGGATTACCGAGCTTTGCTCCGATCGCAGCCGGGAAGCCGTATCCCATGGTTCCGAGACCTCCGGAGGTCAGAAGCTGACGGTTGCCCTCCAGCTCCAGAAACTGCGTGGTCCAAAGCTGGTTTTGTCCTACGTCTGTGGCAACGATAGGACGTTTATAATTCTCCGCAATATATTTGATGATCTTCTCCGGAGTGAGACCTTCATAACGCTCCATGGTGATCGGATATGTTTCCTTCCATTCCTTCAGTCTGTCTACCCACGGCTCGATCTTTAACGGTGCGACATACTCCAGAATCTTCTGAATGGCAAGCTTCGCATCCGCTACGATGGGAACATCTACAACGATATTTTTTGAAATAGAAGCGGAATCAATATCAATATGTATGATCTTGGCATTCTTGGCAAACTCACTGATCTTGCCCGTGATACGGTCGTTGAAACGGGTACCGATAGAGAAGAGCACATCACACTCGCTGACTGCATGGTTCGCCGCATAGCTGCCGTGAATACCGATATTTCCCATATAAAGCGGGTGACTTGTGGGAATGGCTCCTTTTCCCATGATCGTTGTGATCACCGGCGCACCGGTAAGCTCTACCAGCTTTTTCATCTCCTCGTTGGCACAAGAAATATTTACGCCGCCGCCCAACAGGAATAATGGCTTTTTCGCTTTCTTTAATAAAGAGACCGCTTTCTTGACCTGACCCACATGGACGCTTTCGTTTGGCTTGTATCCACGGATATTTACCTCCTCCGGATACTCCTCATCTCCCATAGCTACCTGGATATCCTTTGGCAGATCCACCACAACGGGACCCGGTCTGCCTGTTCTTGCAATGTAAAATGCCTCCTTGATGATCCGGCCCAGATCGTCTCTATTTCGCACGGTCACAGCATATTTGCAGATATTGCGGGTGATCCCGACGATATCTACCTCCTGAAAGGCATCATTTCCCATGAGCCCCAGTGGCACCTGACCCGTAAAACAGACTAGCGGCACACTGTCATAGTTTGCTGTCGCAATACCCGTCACAAGGTTGGTGGCTCCCGGTCCGCTTGTCACAAGACATACACCGACCTTTCCTGTGGATCTGGCATATCCGTCCGCCGCGTGGATCAATGCCTGCTCATGTCTCGGAAGGATCATTTCAATCTCATGTTCATCATAAAGTGCATCAAAGAGATCGACTGCCTGTCCTCCCGGATACGCAAACAGGGTGTCAACGCCTTCTGCTTTCAGTGCTTTTACAAATAATTCGGTACCTTTGATCATCTTACTGCCCCTTTCTATCTCATGCCGGAAATCCTCATTTCCTATAAGTTAAAAAATAATACTCTTTTTTGTCCCTTATGTCAAGGGAGCAAAAACATTTATTTCACAAACAGCATCAGAAAATCCACCGGCAAAAACTTCGCAAGCATACGAAAGCCCTTCATCAATGGTCCGTATACAGAAACGCTGCGGCCATGCTTTGCATCCACCAGTGCCTGATACACCACCTTGTCAGCCCGCGCCATGGTGAGCTTTTTGTACAGCTTGACGGCCTCATAGGTCTCTGCAATATCAAAAAACTCCGTCTTGACCGGTCCCGGACACACTGCCGTTACCGTGATATCCTTTCCTGCCAGCTCTCTGCCCAGCGCTCGGGAAAAGCTCAATACATAGGACTTGCTGGCCGCATAAACAGCAAAGCCCGGCTGCGGCATAAACGCTGCTGAGGATGCCATCTGTATGATCTGTCCCTGTTTTGTCATATAAGGAAGTGTGATATGGGTCACGGCTGTGAGTGCCCTGCAGTTGGTGTCCACCATCCCGGTGCAGTCCTCCTCTTTCATTTTCCCGATCTTTCCAATAATGCCAAAACCGGCGGCATTGACAAGGATACGAACCCTCGGCTGCTCCTCTGCCAGTGCCTGCTTCAGAGCATCAATGCCCTCCTGACGGCTCAGATCCAGTGCAAGTATCTTCACCCTGCGTCCCAAAAGCTTCTCCTGCAGCTCCTCCAGTCTTTCCTTCCTTCTGGCAATGATCCAGAACTCATGAATACTCGGATAATTCTGTGCGATCTGAACTGCAAACTCTCTGCCCATGCCGGAGGAAGCCCCGGTGATAATGGCTACGTTTCCTTTTTTTCCCATATAAATACCCTGATCCTTTCCATTTATTTTCATAATTTTCATATTATTTATTTTTCTCTAACTGATAATGCGCATCCTTCCGATGTTCCCCATCAAAAAGATAATTATACTGCAGTATGCGGTACTCTTTGATCCATTTCTGTATCTCATCATCTGCCTCATCCAGGTCGTCCCAGCTGTAAAGATCCCCCTGACGGTCATAAAAGCCATTGGCTGTGATGGACGGAATATATTGATACATGTCTAACAGAAACTTCTGATAATCTGTCAATTCCAGTCCTGCCGTCTCCGTCATCAATGTGGACAGATAGTTGATAGATATCTGCGGGATCTCGGTCGCCTGGATGTCATAATTGGCCCAGATCATAAACGGCACCTGATACCGCTTCATGGCATCCTTCTGAGACAGATTGTCCGGCATCTCTCCCATGACATTCTTGTAAAAATAGTCCGGCAGATGAGGCTGGTGGTCTCCAAACAGTACAATGATCACCGGCTCCTTTACCTTCTCAAAATATGTGATCAGATTTCTCAGGGCATCATCCGACATTTTGATCAGGGAAAGATACTGCTCTGCCTCCGGCTGCAATGTCATGCCGGTTAGTTTTACCGGATTTTCAAAGGTATAATCCGTATCGTCATAAGAACTGTGATTCTGCATGGTTACGTTAAAGAGACAAAGGGAGCTTCCCTTCTTTTTCTTTTCATACAGAGACTCCAGCATTTCATAATCCGACTCATCGGAAATATATTTGCGCACAAGCAGTGGATTTTTGAAATCATCAATATCCAGAAACTCATCCATATGGAGAAGAGGATAAACTCTGTTCCTGTTGTAGCCCGAAGGATTGTATGGATGGATCGCCACGGCTTTGTCGTAGCCCTCCTGCGTTTTGATATTACTGACTACGTTTGGAAGATAATCCTTGATATACTGCAGGTATGGATTGCCCGGCAGAAATGCCTTGGTGCAGCCCGTCAGGAATTCAAACTCGGAATTGGCGGTATAACCACCATATACGGAAGAATCCGCATAGCCTCGTATCGTGTTCTTTTTCAGACTGTTAAAAAACGGCAGATATGCCTGATCTGTCTCAAACCGTCCCAGCACACTGAGATCCGAAAAGGACTCGTTCATGATCATGATCAGGTTTGGCGACTTGGCAGAACCGGCATGGGATGTCAGCACACTGTTGGTGGTAGACGCCTTCTGATACCGCGACAGGATCTCCTCTGCCTTTTCCGGAGAATATCCCTCCGGCTTCTCCACCTTGACATTCCCGGCATTCGCCGTAACGTACAGAAGATATCCGTAATCGGACATTCCAATGCTGTGATCCCATGTAAGATTGGTCACATCTCCAAAAAAACCCTGTCCCATATTGATCCAGACAAAAAATGCAACACCTGCAGCAGTACCTGCCACCGATGCAATTGCTTTCCTGATACTTTTTGTGCCGGTATAGTGTGGTGTAACCACCACGCATAATACCAGAAAAAGGATTCCCAGAACAAGGCCCAGCCACAGTTGCGGTGAGCCGTGATATTTGTACTCTCCCGCCACGCCGGCCGCCGTCCTGACAGCATAGATATCCATATATACAATACCATATCCCCGGAACGCATCCACAAAATAATTGGCCATACCTAATATCAGCACAAATACTCCTGACAGGAGAAATGTCAATCTCAACCATCGTGTCAATGACACGATGATGAGATTGACCCCCATCAGGAGCATGATATTTTTAATACTATATTCTAATCCAATACTGATAATGTCACCATCCAGAAACGCCTCAATGATCACATACTCCACAAAGGACAATGCCACAAACAGGATTGTCTGAAACCAATACTGTCTGCAAAACCTGTCCCAGCCGGTCTCTTCTTTCATGATCTAATCCCCAATCTATCTGTTAGTTTCCAAATCCCGGGAAAAGACTTCCCCAGCCACCGGAAGAACCATCACCGTCATTCTCTCCGGAGTTGTTATTTCCATTGGAGCCGTCCCTGGAATTTCCCTGATCTCCGGAATCGTTGCCGGAACCGCTATTTCCGGAATTGTTATTGGAGCTGCTGCCAGAGTTATCTTTTCCGCTCTGAAGACCATTTAAAGAACCGGAACCCTGCAGTGTCACTTCTACTTCCTTCTCTGCGTAACTGCCGTTATCACTGCGTTTCAGGGTAATCTTTACCTTTGTGCCCTTCTTGTAACTGTTGGCTTTCTCTTTCAGGCTTTCGATGGTGGTTACCTTGATACCGTTGATCGCTGTGATAATATCCCCCTGCTTGATGCCCGCCTTATCTGCTGCACCATTCTTGGAAACCTCAGCCACATAAACACCCTCCGGCATATTAAAGTTGGATGCCTCCTCTGTAACTGTCTTGCCGCTGATACCAAGATAGCCCTTCTGTGCATCTGTGAGGACCTCACGGTTCATCAGCTCATCTATGATCGGTGTTGCCTCAGAGATCGGGATTGAATATCCTACACCCTCCACAGAGGAAGCGGCGATCTTGGAGGAGTTAATACCAATAACCTCCCCCTTCATATTTAACAATGGCCCGCCACTGTTACCCGGGTTGATGGCTGCGTCTGTCTGGATAACCTTCATCTTACTGCTCTGTGAGCTTCCATCCTCGCTCTGCTCTGTGATTTCTCTGTCCTTGGCACTGACATACCCTACCGTTACAGACTGGCCATATCCCAGAGCATTTCCGATAGCAACTACCATCTCACCAACCTTGCTCTCGGAGGAATCTCCCAGAGCGGAAATACGGATGGAATTTAATGTGGATTTCTTCATATCCTTGAGCTTCACGGCGATCACTGCCAGATCTGCCGAAGAATCATTTCCCTTCGTCTTGGCATCATATACCTCTTCGTCAATAAACTGTACGGAGATTGCTTTTGCCCCGTCCACAACATGGTTATTTGTGGCGATCAGAAGCTCTGTGTCGTTCTTGCCCACAATAAAACCGGTACCGGCACTGACCTCATCCTGACCCTGATAATACTGGCCAAACAGGTCATAGGAACCCTCACCTTCTGTGGTACTGGTAATAGAAACAATGGATGGCATAGTCTGCTGTGCAATACCGGAAACATCTGCCGTACCGATCGCTGTGCCGGATACTGCATTAGTGTACTTCACATTATCCGTGGTATAAGCAATCGGCTGTCCTCCGGTAATATTGACTCCCAGCACCTTTCCGGAAAAATAATATACCCCCAGAAAGCAGACAGCTGCAACAACACCAAACAGTGCCGCAAGACCTGCACATGCTGCAATTTTCTTTCCACTGATAAAATGTCTTTTGTCCTTCTGTGGGGCATCGCTCTGACCGGATGGCTGTCCATAGGTCTGCTGATCATTTCGTGTCTGCTGCGCCCCCATGGATGTCCAGCCGTTCCCATCTTCTGTCGCCCGATCTGCTCCGGCTTCAGCCTGCTGTGCCTGTGCTGCACCGGATCCTTCTGTCGTGTCCTGTGTCCCGCCGGATTCCTCAGCAGTGTTCTGCGCCGCTTTATTGTCACCGGCATGATAATCTCCGGAGCTGGTTGCCTCCGGCTTATGATCTCTATAAGAATAACTGTAAACAGAGCTGCCGGAGCTTTCCCCGGCCTGATTAACCTCATCGTCACTTTTCTCCATAGGATTACCATACTCTCCGGTATACTGACCTGTATCCTGTGTATCCTGATTCTTCTCTTCTTCCATAATCTGTAACCTGCCTTTCATTATTTTGAAAGAACCAATATGTGGTCTTTCTCCCTCCATATCTATTGCATAAGTCTAACAGCGATTTGTGACCTACTTGTGAAAAACTCATAAAAATTTTGTTCCTTTTCGAAATAATATTGCGATTTATATCGGAAACTATTATAATAAGGTGGTTCAAAATCTTTATATAAGAAGGTGATAACGTGATCAAGGATAACCAAAAACTGTTAAATCTGATGCATGTGATCGTGGATGCGGTCATTATTGCTCTTTCCTATATCTTAGCCTGGAGTCTGCGTTTTGAGGATACCTGGAGCCCTCTGGTGCAGTGGCGTATCATTCCCGCCCCGATCGGGTATATCCGTCCACGGCAGGATTACATCAACATGCTGGTATTTTTGGTTCCATGCTATCTGATTATATATTATTTCTGCAATTTATACAATCCGAAAAGAACTTCCAGCCGGCGGACAGAGCTTTTCAATCTGATCAAGGCCAATCTGCTGGGTGTCATTTACTGTGTTGCGGTTCTTTTCTTTATTAAACAGCAAAACTACGCGCGACTGTTTCTTGGTATTTTTGCCATTATGAATCTGTGCATTGATTTTCTTTTCCGTATGACAGTCAACAAGATCCTGCGGAAAATGCGTAAAGCAGGCAAGAACTTAAAGCACATTCTCCTGGTAGGCTACAGCCGTACGGCAGAGGGCTATATCGACCGTCTCCGGATCCATCCGGAATGGGGATATTTTATCCACGGTATTCTCGATGATCACAAAAACACGGAGGATTCCTACCGTGGGATCCCGGTCATCGGCAGTATCTCCATGCTGGAGGATCTGCTGAGTACCAATGCATACGATGAAATCGCCATTACCCTGAGCATTGACGAGTTTTCCAAGCTGGAGTCCATCGTTACCATCTGCGAGAAGGCCGGTGTCCACACTAAATTTATCCCGGATTACAACCATGTGATCCCGACAAAGCCATATACGGAGGATCTGGACGGGCTGCCGATCATCCATGTGCGCCATGTTCCGCTGAGTTCTTCTTTAAATAATGCCGTAAAGCGCACTATTGATGTGATCGGTTCCCTGTTCGGACTGATCATTCTGGCGATCCCTATGCTGATCGTGGCACTGATCATCAAGATCACTTCACCCGGTCCGCTGATCTTCAAGCAGGAACGGATTGGACTGCATAACAAGGCATTTCAGATGTACAAGTTCCGTTCCATGAGAGTACAGGAGGCTTCTGAGGAGAAGAAAGCCTGGACCACAAAAAATGATCCACGGGTAACTCCGATCGGTAAATTCATGCGCAAGACCAATATTGACGAGCTTCCGCAGCTTGTCAATGTCCTGCGGGGGGATATGAGTCTGGTAGGCCCCCGTCCGGAACGCCCGTTCTTTGTTAAAAAGTTTCAGGAAGTCATTCCACGTTACATGATCAAGCATCAGGTGCGCCCGGGAATGACAGGCTGGGCACAGGTCAACGGATACCGCGGAGATACCTCGATCGTGAAACGAATCGAATGTGACCTTTATTATGTAGAAAACTGGACCCTGTGGCTTGATTTTAAGATCCTGTTTTTGACCTTCTTCGGCCGCAATGTCAACAAAAATGCATATTAACGCAAGTATATAGAAAGGCAGATCATTATGGATAGTTATCGAAGCCGCGCCGCAAAAAACGAGCGGATCAGAAGAAAAAAAAGGAAAAAAAAGCATATTCTGATCTTACTGCTTGTTCTTCTGCTTCTGATCATGGCCGGCGTATTGATGATCCTGTCTCTTGTCAACAAGATCGACGAGATCAAGAATCATCCCTTAAATAATGTCACAGTCAACGAGGGACTGGCAGATAGCCATATGAAGGATCACACCAATATTGTAGTATTTGGTGTAGACTCCCGTGCCAATGCCCTTCACGAAAATACCCGGAGCGATTCCATTATCCTGGTGAGCATCAACAACAAGACCCACGATGTGAAGCTGACCTCCATTTTCCGTGACACCTACACCCGCATTGACGGCCACGGATATACCAAGATCAATCACGCCTATTCCTACGGCGGGCCTGATCTGGCCGTCAATACCATCAACCAGAACTTTGACCTGAATGTGCAGGACTTCATTACCGTGAATTTCAGCGCACTCTCCAATGTGATCGATGCTCTGGGCGGAATCACACTGAATATCCATAAGGACGAATTGAAATGGGTGAATGCCTATGCCCGTGATGTAGCCAAGATCAACGGCATGAAATATGAGAAGATCAAAAAACCCGGAAAACAGACAGTTACCGGTGTACAGGCAACAGGTTACTGCCGTGTCCGCTATACCAGCGGCGGTGATTTTACCCGCGCCAAGAGGCAGCGCCGCGTGCTGAAGGCCATTATGGCCAAGGCCAAAAAAAGCAGCCCGATGAGACTTTACCGTGTCCTCAACGAGATGCTGCCCCAGATCTATACCAGCCTGACGACACAGGAAATCCTTCACTTGGGAATGTATCTGCCGTTTTATGACATTAAAAACAGCAGAGGCTTCCCGTACGAGCTGGATTGTCACAGAGCCTCCGATGGGATTTATTATGACTTTCCTACGACTCTGTCCTCCAACGTCACCGAGCTGCACAAAAAACTTTTTAATACCGAAAACTATCAGCCAACCAAAACGGTTGAAGAAATCACTGCCGGCATGGGATATTGATCCGCTGCCGGCTTTTTACCACTTTTTACAATCAGAAAGGAATGGAGATTTATATGAAGATTCGCGGACGACTGATCATTGCATTTCTTTTTATCACAATATTTCCCCTGGCATTGACCGCACTTTGTTACAATACCATACTGACCAATCAGGCTTCCACACTGGAGGACGATTACCAGTCTGACATTTCCTCGGAAAATCTTCTGCTAAATCCGATCCATATCCTGTCTACGGCAACCATGACGGACTTCCGCAATCTGGTACATGTTGCCGACACCAACCCGGATATGCTGATCCGCCATGATTACCTCGCAAATATTAACAAGGACCTTTCCAGCCGTTACTCCTTTATCGTGGTCTGTAAAGGCAGTCAGGTATTTTATGTTGGGAATAAAGAGGCCTACAATAAGTTGAATCCTCTTCCGGGCTACCGCACCTTTGATGAGGGATATACGGACACCATCTCGATCGACAACGGATACCTGATCAAACAGAAGGATTTTTATCTGACCAACTATGAACATGCTCAGATCTTTCTGGTCACAGACTACTCCGAGATCCTTCCCCGCTGGAAAAGCCTGATCCGCCAGCTGATCTTTTCCGGAGCCCTGATCCTCCTTGGTACAGCGGCACTCCTGATCATCTGGCTCTACAGCGGTATTGTACGGCCCTTAAATATCCTGCGGGTCGCTACCATGCAGATCGGTGCCGGCAATCTGGACACACCGGTACGTGTCAATTCCACCGATGAGATTGGAGAGCTTTGCCGCGACTTCGAGGAGATGCGGATCCGCCTCAAGGAAATGATCGAGGACCGTATCCGCTACGAACAGGATACCCGCGATATGATGAGCAATATGGCCCACGACCTGCAGACTCCTCTCACCTCCATCAAGGGATACAGTGAGGGAATCCTCGATGGCGTTGCCAATACTCCGGAAAAACAGGAAAAGTATCTTCGTACTATTATTTCCAAGGCAAACGATATGAGCTATCTGGTGGATCAGCTTTCTGTTTTTTCCAAGGTGGAGCAAAATACACTGCCATACCACTTCATATCGATCCCGCTTCACAGCTATTTTGAGGATTGCATCGAAGCCTTCTCTCTGGATATGGAGACGAAGCACATCTCGATCCATTACGATAATACATGTCCAAAGGATACACATGTCATGGCTGATCCTGAGCAGTTGAAGCGTGTGATCATCAATATCACAAACAATGCCGTGAAATATCTGGATCGTTCCACCGGCAATATATGGATCCGCCTGTCTCCACAGCCTGAGGAGGAGCAGACTCCTTTATACCGCCAGTTAAACCCGGATGGCTCTGAGAAGGAACCGGCAGATGATACGCCCGCTCCCATCCATTTTATCCGGGTTGAGATCCGCGATGACGGTCCCGGTATATCTCCTGAGTCTCTGCCTCATATATTTCAACGCTTCTACCGGGCAGATGCATCCCGTGGCTCTTCCAAGCGGGGCAGTGGACTGGGGCTGGCGATCGTAGCCCGCATCATTGCAGACCACGGAGGACGTGTCTGGGCAGACAGCACTCCCGGTGAAGGAACCAGTATTTATTTTACACTAAAGGAAACTGACCATTCAGAATAAAAAAGACTGAAACAACAAAATTGGAGGTAACAGATTATGGCAAAGATTTTAATTATTGAAGACGAGACAGCGATTGCAGAGCTTGAGAAGGATTATCTGGAACTCAGTGATTTTGAGGTAGTTCTGGAGCATGATGGCAGCGGCGGAGCTGCCAGAGCACTGGACGAAGATTTTGACCTGATCATTCTGGACCTGATGCTGCCAGGCATGAACGGCTTTGATATCTGCAAGCTGATCCGTGAGACCAAAAACACACCGATCATTATAGTTTCTGCCAAAAGCGAGGATATTGACAAGATCCGTGGTCTCGGCCTTGGTGCAGATGATTATATGACAAAGCCTTTCAGCCCGGGAGAGCTTGTTGCCAGGGTAAAAGCCCATATTGACCGCTATGAGCGTCTGACCTCCAGCGGTATTCCAAGCAACGATACCATTGAGATCCGTGGCTTAAAGATTGACAAAACTGCCCGCCGTGTTTATATCAACGGGGAAGAAAAAGCATTTACCACAAAGGAGTTTGATCTTCTGACATTTCTGGCCGAAAATCCAAACCACGTATTTACAAAGGAGGAGCTTTTCCGGTAAATCTGGGAAATGGAATCTGTAGGGGATATCGCCACAGTTACGGTTCATATCAAAAAGATCCGTGAAAAAATAGAAGATTCCTCTTCCAAACCACAATACATTGAAACGATCTGGGGTGTCGGATACCGCTTTAAAGTATGATCATAATCAGATCACATCCGTTTTCCTATCCCCTGCAAACACCGTGATACTGTGAGCATCGCCTAAATTTACACTTTAGAAGTCATTTGTTTACATTTTTTTTACAACTTCATCATTGCATGTTCATAAATCATTTCTATAATTGAAAATGTCAAATGGTTAAACATTTGGCAGTGCTTAAAATTTTTTTCATACCTTCTCCTTTAACGGGCTGCTTATTCCGGCGGCTCGTTATTTTTTTCTAAAAATTGTTCATAGACAGACCGGATCAGGATCACCCCGAAAGGTCCCAATACAATCCCCCATACTCCAAACAGGCATATTCCCACGTAAATTGCCGCTGTCATAAAAAACGGCAGAAGTCCCATATTATTTCCCATCAAATGTGCTTCCAGCAGATCCCGGACAACCACACACAGCAAAAAAGCGATAAATAATACCACTGCCCCATAATAATTCTGCCCAAATGCCAGATAAACGGACCATGGCACCAGGATCATGCCGCTTCCAAGGACAGGAAAAGTATCAAAAACAGCAATCCCGCACCCGATCAAAATACTGTAGGGGTTGTGGATCAGAGCAAGAGCTGTGCTGCATACGATCCATATGATCACAAGAATGATTCCCTGGGATTTCACAAAGGCAAGACCCGATCTTTTTAATGTGACTGCTACCCTGTGTACCGACGGGTAAAATACACTTCTGCGATAAATTCTATGAACCACCTGCATATCCCCACATAATGCGATCATGCTCACGATAATGATCAATATGACCGTAAATAGCCGTGCCGTTCCGGAAAAGCATGCAGATACCATGCTTCCCGCATGCTCGGACAAACGTGATCTGCTGCCTGTCAGAAACTGATCACACCACTCGGAAAGGCAGGACATTGAGCTTCCTGCCGGCAGACCAAGCCATGTATCCAGACAGCCACACAGCCTGCCGGTCTGATGAAAATACAGATTGAAAAGCTCCTGCCGGTATAAAGGAAAATTCTGTATAAAAAGCTTCAGCTGTTTCCAAAACTGCCACATTACCACAGAGACCGTCCCAAAGATGCCGCCAAAAAACACGGTCAATGTTCCGCTGTAGGCAAGCCACTTGGGAAAATGGCAGCGATGGCGCAAAAACCATATCACGGGAAACAGCAGCCTCATAAACAGGTATGCCAGTATAAAGGGCAGAAACAGGATCAACAGATATCGAAATGCCAGATACACACACAGAGTCACTGCACTCAATACAAAAAGGCGGTATAACAGCGGATGCATTTTATTCAATCTATATGATGGCATTTCGTTCATAACGTCTCCCCGCCTTTCTTACATATTTACACGTTATGTTTACTATGCCCCGTTTCCATTTTGTTACTCGTTCTTTTTCATTTTTCTGACATCCTGTCTGGTAACAGGACGCCGGCTGTATCTCGCCTTTTCATACACTTCCTTCCGTGGATCCGGCAGATCCGACTCCTGTTCCTGTATACCTCGGTATAATTCCCCTGCGGTACGGGTAGACGGTACATGCTGCCTGTAATGGGCTTTCATCTGTTTTTTAAATAAATAGCGCACTCTCTCCCTATGATTTCGAAAAAACAAAAAGCTCTTTTCCTCTGCCTCCAGCTTTTCTACCACATCTTCTCCCTTTCCCTTCTTGTGAAAGACCGGTCTCTCCCCCTGCTGTTGTTCCGGCCGGATCTGGGCACCCAGGATCATTCTCACAAAAACATAAATGATCACTAATCCAATCACTATCAAAAGCAGTATTACTCCAAGACCCTGCTCATGATCATCCTTTATGATATCAGGAAGCCGTGTTGCCGCCGGCATAGGTGTTTCCTCCGGCAACAGCTCCGTCTCTCCCGATCCCCGGTCCAGCATACGAAGGAGCCAGCGCACCGCCCCCACCAGAGCAGCTGTCAACATTCGAAAAAAATCCCCCACAAAGGAAAAGGATACATCTATTCTTATCAGCACGATCCCCATAAACATAACAGCAAGGAGCAATATAAGTCGGCACACAACTCCTGTATTTCCACGGAATATACTCTCCTCCGGCACATTTTTCAGCCCTTCATTCTGCTCCAGATAATCGGCCATCCCCTGCAGGGAACTGCACCAGAAATACCCGGCAATGCAGAGTCCCACAAGAAAGATACCATAGATCTGCAGGGACAGCCGGTTCGAAAATCCTCCATAAAAGAACAAAAAAACGGCTTCACAAAACATAAGCCACTGGATATGATAATTGCCGGAAAGGAATCTTCCGGCAGCCCTAAGCAGACATTCCGTGACAACACACACTCCTGTCAGGATCCCCGCACAGGTAACAGCCCTGCCTGCCGGCAGCAATGTCTTCAAAAAATAATATCCCCCCAGCCATGCCGCTATATGGAGAAGATCAATGGATATTTCCAGCCATATCTGTGGCTTATTTTTCACGACAACGCCCTTTCTCACAATGACACCTCCCAATACAGAAATCCCTCCTGCGCCTGCCCTGTCTCGCCCTCACGGCAAAGAAGGATTCCATAGACAACCTCTCCCTCTTCCCTCTTTTGCTCCACCATTTCCAGAAGTTCCTCCGTCATATCCGATGTAATGACCAGATAACATCTCGCACTCTTTCCATGGCTTCCGATCCCCTGTAAAAGCGTTCCGAAGGAACAGATCAGTTTGCCGGCATCCGCAAGAGCCAGCTGTCTGTCCAAAAGATCCATATGATGTGCTGTATTGCCCGTCTGGCAGTTTATGGGATCTCCCGTGAGAATATCTGCCATATTGCTCTGCAGAGATACCGGAACACCTTTGCGAAGCATCTCTGCTGCCACAGAGGAGGCCAGCGAAATGGCCATCTCCTGCATTTCTTTTTTATGGGCTTCATAGCGGCAGCTTCCGTCCAGCAGAATACAGATTTCCTGATCATAGCTTGACTCATACATATTGACAAGCAGCTTCCCTGTCTTTGCCGTACTTTTCCAGTTGATCTGACGCATACTGTCCGTGGGACGATACTCTCTCATCCCCCGAAATGCAAACGGATCCTCCTCCAGTGCCTTCCTGGCCAGCAGTTCTCCCTGCATCCTGCGGTACAATATGTCAAAACGGCTGACATCCCGTTTGTATGGATATACATACAGACAGGTTTCACCTGTTCCCCGCTGTGAGCATGTCATGGTATATAAAAAATCCCTCACCAGAACATCAAAACTGTCAAGCACATAATACCCCCGCCGGGACGGCACAAACTCCAGCGTTCTGGTAATACGGCGTCTGCCTCCCACCGCAAAAAGATCGGTCCGATAATAATAGTCTGTCACCGAAGCATTGCCATCTTGTTCAAATAAAAACGCAGCAGAGGTCTTAAACTTTACCTGCAGAGAAGGCAGAGGCATTCTTTTTTCATTGCTGATGGTTTCCTCCAGCCGGCATCGTTCCCCGGCATTGACACCTCTCTCGCGAAATCTCAGATCTACCGTTAATCCTTTATCCCAATGCTTCCGAAAGTATTTTTGTTCCCCATAAAATACCAGCACCGCCATAATGACTGCAATGACTATAATCAAGCTCTCACCTCGTCCATTCCTCTGTAGGGACCGGAACCGTATCCAGAATCCCCTGTAAAATCTCCTGTGCCGTCCCGCCCTGTCCGGTACGATACGATACCATACGATGTCCAAGCACCGGTATACACAGTTCCTTCACATCATCCGGCGTCACATATTCCCGGCCCTGCAGAGCTGCATATGCCTGCACACAATGAAGATAGGACAAGGTTCCCCTCGGATTGACCCCCATCACCAGAGAAGTACTCTCTCTTGTTGCCTGCACGATCTGCACCAGATACTTTTTGACTCCCTCGCTGACATATACCTGACGGCATACCTGCTGCATCTGCAATATGTCCTCACAGGAGCAGACCGGTTCCAGTGTCTCCAGCGGATCCTCCGTCTGATACCGGTCAAGGATCATCATCTCCTCCTGTACCGTGGGATATCCCATGGATAACTGCATGGCAAAACGGTCGATCTGCGCCTCCGGCAAAGGATATGTACCGGTAGTCTCCACCGGATTCTGCGTGGCGATCAGAAAAAACGGTCTCTTCATCGGCCGTGTCACACCATCTACCGTCACCTGCCGTTCCTCCATACACTCTAACAGACTGGACTGCGTTCTCGGGGTTGCCCGGTTGATCTCATCTGCCAGGAGTATATTGCAGAAAACGGGACCTTCCGTAAATTCAAAAATCCCCTTATCCTGCCGGTAAATATTAAGACCTGTCACGTCAGAGGGCAGAAGATCCGGCGTAAACTGGATCCTGCCAAACTCCGCATCCAGAGATGCCGCAAGTGCTTTTGCAAGCTTTGTCTTGCCTGTCCCCGGCATGTCCTCCAGCAACACATTTCCTCCTGCCAGAAACGCCGCCATGAGCTTTTGGAATACCTTTTCCTTTCCCACGATCACCTTGGATATGTTGTTTTGTATCGCCATAACCTTTTTGGCGATCTGGGCTGTCTCTACTTCCATTTCCATATCTGTCACCATTTCCTTCCGTCCATTGTATTTGCTTCCATCTTATCACAGAGCGCACAAAGGGGCAAACCGCATTTTACGGTCTGCCCCTGATATTTTAGTGTATAGGAAAATGCTTTTAGTGTAGAGGGATGCCAACGGGAATTGCGAAGCAATTCTTGGAGGTTACAGGCCTCTCCTGCTCTACTCTACATTCTTTAACGCTTCGTCCATCGGAACTTTCTTGATCCGGTGCATCTGCATAGACGCTACCACCAGATAGGAAACGATCGCCAGAATAAAGCACTGCACATATGTCTTCGTGGCAATGCCAAATGGGATCCATCCACTGTAGCCCTTCATAAATGCCACAAAGATCAGCCGGATCAGCTCCGTTACCAGTGCAAAACTGATGATCACTGCCAGAAAAACAACCCAGGATGTGGCCACCAGGTAAAGCTGCCCGATCTCCCGGTCCTCATATCCCAGAATCTTTACCATTGATATGGAGGTAGAGTTTCGTTCCAGAATGATCTTTGTCAACAGATAAACAACCAATATGAACATAACCACCGCAAAAGCCTCCACAATGGTAAACATATCTCCCATGGATACCTTAAGCTGGTCTGCCATCTTCGTCATATCCTTTTCTGTAACGCAGTTAAATATCTTATTGTCACCAATGTCCGTAATCTTGGAATCGGAGAAGTACGCACAATAATAATCCTTATCCACATCAAAGACATCCTCGTAATAGCTGTGGCTCAGATACACGCCAATGGTTGTGGGACTGTCCAGAATCCCTCTGACCTGCAGCTTGATCAGCTTATCCTCATACTGCTCCTTTAACAGGAAATCGTCTCCGTCCTTCAGCTTATATTTCTCTGCCATACCACTGGAGATCACTGCCCCCTTCTCCGGCAGCTTCTCCTTGATATAACGGCTGTCAGCAAAAATGCCATAAACGGTTGCAGCTTCCTGATTGTAACCGTCAACATATGTATTCATGGTGCAGGCCGCAAACTTCTCCGCATCCTTGTTGTAGGTCTTTGCATCCCCTTTGAGCATGTACTGATACTTTGCCACCATATGCTCTCTGGATATATTGGAAACATTATCTAACAGCGGCACAAACATCATACCAAACAACAGGATCGTGGATGCCACAAAAACACCAAAGATCAATGTCAGATAGCTTGATATATTCTGCAGGATGATACGCAGACGGAACCGGTTGAAGAACTTGAAATGCGGCAGCTTCACTGCTTTCTTTCTCTTGCTCTTTGTCAGATCCCGGCGGATAAACTGCAGCGGTGACAGCTTCAACTTGCAGGTCAATGTCACTCCTGTCACCAGAAGCATCAGAAGGATTGGGATCACCGTGGTCAGCACAAACGCCTGCCGGTTCCAGAGTGTCTCATATTTTGGCAGACTGTAGCTGGAATAATAGAGGTCTGCGATCACGCCCTTCATATAAGTATATCCCAGAACATTTCCCACCAGAGCAGCGATCAGTGTCACAATGATCGGCATGGAAATATAATGACGGAACAGTTCTCCTCTGGTATAACCGGAAGCACGCAGTGTTCCGATCACCGTCGCCTCCTTCGTAATGGTGTGGCTGATGGTCACGCCAAAGATAAAGGCCAGCACCGCGATCAGGATATAGAGAAATGCCAGCATAGAGCCGCGGTCACTTCCCAGGTCATCCCCGGCAAAGTTCATTGCCTGATTGGTATAACGAGGCACATAGTCATCAATTCCATTGTCCATATTTAAGACTCCCAGCATGGAACCGAGAGCGGTTGCCCCACCGCCTTCTCCGGCAGCGTCCACAACTGTTTCCAAAAGATCATCAGACCATTTTTTCTCCTCGATATCATCCGCCGGATCTCCGGCATTGTATGTCCAGGCATAATTGTAAGTAAGATTCCGGTCAGAAAGAGATTCAAATTCACTTTTTGTTCCCATTGCCACTCCGAAATTCACAGAATCAAACATCATATCGGAATTGTTCCGGAACATCGTGGTATAGTCGGAAAAAGAAACCAGACCGGATACTGTATAATTCTTCCCATCGATAGCAATGACATCCCCTGTCTTTGTCTTGTTGTTGTCGGCAAACATTCTGTCGATCACAATCTCATTATCCTTCTCAGGAAGACTTCCATCCATAATACAAATCTGATTGATCTCATCTCTGCTTTCATAGATCCGGAGTGTCTTTTCCTTTTTATCCTTCCCTTTGTAGCTCCGTTCCACATAAAAGTCCGGGTAAACGGTTACATCATCTTTTTCAATCTTCTCAATGGCTTTGTCCTTCATCTTCTGTTTCAGATGAAAATGGCCATTTTCTACATGATATTTTTCATAACGCTGATTACAGGTAGCGATCATACTGTCACTGGCTACCAGATCACCTGATTCCAGACCGATGGTCATGACCATAAACAGAAAGATCACGGTATACTTTCCAAACTCTGTCCGTAATTCCCGCAACAGCCGTTTATTTAATGGATTTTTCATTACCAATCTAACTCCTCTGCTGATATCTTATTTTCGTTGCGGTACGCCTTCCTGATCTTTCCATCACGGAGCTTTACTACGGTGTCCGCCATTTCCTTGATCGCGTCATTGTGGGTTACCATGATCACGGTATTTCCGTATTTCCGGTTTACGTCCTCGATCAGCTTGAGGATCTCCTTAGAGGTGGAATAATCCAGAGCTCCGGTAGGCTCATCGCAGAGCAGAATATCCGGATTTTTCACAAGAGCACGCCCGATCGAAGTTCTCTGCTGCTGTCCGCCGGAAAGCTGATTGGGAAGCTTGTGACGATGCTCATACAACCCCAGTGTATGTAACAGATCATCAATGTTTAACGGATTGTCGGACAGGTATGCACCTACCTCGATGTTTTCTTTAATATTCAGATTTGGGATCAGATTATACATCTGAAAAACATAACCCAGATGCTCCCTGCGGTATCTGGTGAGACGTTTTTCCGTCATGTCCACCATTTTCTCCCCATTAATGGATACATAACCGGAATCCGGTGAATCGATGCCGCCAATGATATTGAGCAGCGTTGATTTTCCGGAACCGGACGGTCCCAGCAGCACACAGATCTCTCCCTTATCTACGTTCAGATCGATTCCTTTCAGAACCTGTACTTTGCTGTCTCCCTCACCAAAGCTCTTTTTCAGATCACTAATTTCAAGAAACATAATTATCTCCATTCTTTCTTTTGATCGCGCTACACGTTAGTCTACGCTAACTTCTGTTTTATTATATCATCCATCTATCGAAATACAAACCTCATTATTGATAATGATTTTCAATATGATGACCAGATCAAAAAAAATAGTAAATTTGTACATTTTTAACACAACATTAACATATATCTGTGTTAATATAGATATTAGTGTTTTTATAACCATCAAGAAAGCTGCAAAATTTACACAAAAGGAGTTTTACCTATGACACAGCGTGAATTTCGAAAAAAATCAATGATCATCCTGGGATTATCTGTCCTTTTACTTGCCTGTATGATCTGGGATTCTGCCATATTCTCCGATTCCACCGGAGAAAGCAGTACCGCAAATGCCCAGACGCAGACGGTCAAAAAGGCATCCGTCACATCCGGCTCTGCTCTGATCACAAATGTACAAGCCGTATGGATCTCCTTTGGAGATTACAAGGCAGCCGGATTATATAACAAATCCCGTTCCACCTTTCAGACAAATGCCGAGAAATATTTTAAGAAGCTCAAGAAAGATGGGATCAATACCATTTATTTCCATGTTGTTCCATGTAATGACGCGATCTATCCAAGCAAGTATCTCAAATGGAGTTCTTATATGTTTGAATCCGCTCCCGATTATGATCCTCTTGAGATCCTGATCGAAGCGGCGCACAAACAGAACATGACATTTCATGCATGGCTCAATCCTTACCGCAAAAAGATGGGGGTCAGCTACAATCCCGGAGCATCTTCTTCCTTGAACCGCATCCGGCGCATTGTTACAGAGATCATCCGGAAATATGATGTGGACGGAATCCATTTTGATGATTATTTTTACCCTGCAAAGGGCCGGGGGGCACAGTTTAACAGTGTATCTACCGCCAAGAGAAAACGTGTGATCAATAAAATGGTACGTACCGTTTATCAGACCGTCAAAAAACAGGATCCAAATCTGCTTTTTGGAATCAGCCCGGCAGGTAATATCGAATATGCCGAGAGCCTTGGCTGCGATCTTTCCACCTGGCTCAGCCAGGACGGCTACATTGATTATATCGTGCCGCAGATCTACTGGAGTGACCAGTATCGTCTGGGCGGCAAGGTCACTGCTTTATATACAAACCGTCTCAATAAATGGATCAAATTAAACAAAAACAATACGCCAATGTATATCGGTCTGGCAACATACCGCGCCGGCACCTACAGCTCCTCCGATCTGGGATGGAAACGTAAGAACAACAACCTTGTGACACAGATCAAAAAAGAAAAAACAGCGGGCTGTGACGGTTTTGTACTGTTTAGTTCCAGTTACATGTACCGCAGCCGCGCTGCAAAAGAAATGGACAATTACAGAAATTATATCAGATAAGTTCCAGTCCATTGATAATGCTTGTGATCTGATATTCTAAAGCAAAGACTGCGGAATCGTATTCCGGATATGTCTCTTTTACATATTGTATCAATGGATAAATATATTTTTTCGTTTCAGTAATATATGCCTGCATGCGTTTTTCTGAAAAGACTCCCGCCATGGATGAAACATTATGGCAGCGGTCAAAGATCTTCGCAATGCAGGCTTCTTTACTTTCCCGTATATCCTCCATATAACGCTGCATCATTGCTTCCTTGTCCTCTCCCTCTCTGCGTGTTTTTGTAATACACCGTACACCCTGGCGCACATTCTCATTGACAGCAAGCTCCTCCGGACAGACCGGACAATCCTCGCAGACATCATGCAAAAGCATGACCGCCATCAGATCATCCTTTGCCACTCCCAGAGCGATCCCATGCATTGCCAGCATCATAGGATGAATAATATAGGGCTTCCCCTCAGTACGCTTCTGTCCCTGATGCAGCCGGATCGCAGCCTCCAGTGCCTCAGCACTCTGCTGCATATGATGTTCCCTGATATACTCCCGCAAATACTGCTCCATATATGCAGCTTCCTCGTCAAACTGTAGTCTCAAATCATTTCCTCCTTTTGCCCAGCTGTGCCAGCATGATCACTACCATAATGCATGTCAGCAGCTCCGCTGTCATGAAAGAACTCCAGACGCCCTTCATGCCCCAGATCCTGCTCATAACAAATGCACACAGAATAATCGCAGCCACTCCTCTTGAAAACGATGCTGCCAGTGCCTGCAGTCCACAATCAGAAGCACTGAGGTAACCGGTAGCAACTATATTTATTCCCGCAAAAAGAAATCCCGGAAAATAAAGTCTGACTCCATCAAATGCAAGGCTTCGCAAACTTTCCGATCCCTCGCTGTTAAACATAGCGACCAAGACATCAGTCTCCAGCCTTGTGATCATAATAATAACCACCGCAAGTCCAAGGGCTGTCCAGATCCCATATCGCAGGATCCTCCGTGCAGAAGACTCATCCCCCTGACCGTAATACCTGCTGATCAGCGGCTGGGATCCCTGTGCCACACCGTTAAACATGGACATCGCCACCAACGCAAGATTGGCGATCACACCGTAGGCCGCCACTCCAACATTGCCTGCAATGCCAAGGATCAGAAAATTGAAGGTGGTGGTAGTGACTCCTGATGAAAACTCCCCGATGAATGCAGAGGTTCCCAATTGGCATGACTGCAACAGACGATTCATGGAAGGCCGCTGCCACAAAAAGCGGATCTGATTGTCCTCCCGCAGAAAATGTGTCCCGCAGATACAGGAGCTGACAATCGGTGAAACAGCCGTTGCCAGTGCCGCACCTGCCATTCCCATCCCCATAGGAAACATAAAAATATAATCAAATATTATATTAAAAATGCTGCCTGCCAGCGTCGCCGCCATGGCCAGTGATGGTGCCCCGTCATTTCTCACAAAGGCATTCATTATAAAATTGATCATAAAACATGGTGCAAATATCAAAAAAATCCTCGCATAGGGTATCCCAAGGGCTGTGATGGAGGAATCGCCACCCATCATATTCAGAACCTGCCCGGGACATACCGCTCCTGCCAGGATCAACGGAATACTAAGAATCAGAACAGAAAAAACGGCATTGGAGAAAAAACGGTCACAAACCGGATCCCCCTGAGCCTTCCAAATGGTAAAACGTGTAGCAGAACCCACACCAACCATGGAACCAATGGCATAGATCAGATTATATAAGGGCAGACAGAGATTTAACACAGTAATCCCATCGGTGCCTGCTGCTTTTGATATATAAAATGTATCTGCCAGAATATATATGGATATCCCCAGCATCCCCATGATGTTCTGCGAGACAAACTTTATATATTCCTTTCCCAGGCTCTGCGACATCCTATCGTTTCATAATACTCCGGAAAGTATTATTTTCCCCTTCGTTTTTATATTTAGATTTTAACGATGTCACAGAGATAAGTCAACGGTTTTTCCACTTTGTTCTGCATCCTGTGCTGTTTTTTGTCCCGATGACGTGTAAACAACCATCTTCCCTGACTGCCGGAAGATCCTGTTGGCAATGAAACGAAGATTCATTGATATATTGCCCTTTGATGATAATATCCGTTCAATCTTTGCCGGGCGTGCCTCTCCAAATTTGTCCTCATCCAAAGATAAGCTTCCATCACTCTTTATTTCTATCCCGATCGACGACAGATCTTCTTTGTTATTTTTGATCATCTTCGTCATCTTCTTTTTTAATGAGGTAAGTCGGCTGTTCTGATTGTTCTCTGTGGAATCAATGAGATTATTGTAGCTTTTGACAAATGCCTTTGCATTTTGCAGGATCTCCACATTGTGATCTTCATCATACTCCAGGGCATCCAGCTTCTTCGTCATCCTTTTTACCGCTCTCGCATCCGCCGAAATGATCGTCGCTTTGGGCTGTGACCCCCGCCAATCCTCTTTGAGGGCATTGGCGTTTCCCCGATATGCATTGCGCATATAATAATTTACATTATGATTTGTCTCATACGCTACGGTATTCATAGTCATCACCTCTCATATATCATCAAATCTGTTTTCTACCCTTATTATTTATTGTATCGGTATCTTTACCCAATTTCTTGAGTCCTGTGATTCTTCCGTGAAAATATGTATCAAAAAAGTGACTGTCAGAAAACCACTTACCCGTTATCCAACAGTCACTTTTCTATTTGGGAAACGTCCCTCCGTGACAACCGTCACGTTAAAATCAGACGCTTATTATGCATACTTTGCTGTATTCAGCTTTACACCAGGACCCATTGTACTTGCCAGTGTAACACTTCTGAAATACTGTCCCTTTGCAGATGCCGGCTTAGCCTTACGGATCGCATCCATGATCGCATTTACGTTATCTGCAAGCTGCTCCTCTGAGAAAGAAGCCTTTCCTACAGCAACATGGATGATGTTAGCCTTGTCAAGACGATACTCAACCTTACCAGCCTTGATATCCTCGATAGCCTTTGTGACATCCATTGTAACAGTACCAGCCTTAGGGTTTGGCATTAAACCACGAGGTCCGAGAACACGACCCAGACGACCTACAACACCCATCATATCCGGTGTAGCTACTACAACATCAAAATCGAACCATCCTTCGTTCTGGATCTTAGGAATCAATTCCTCTCCACCAACGAAATCAGCACCTGCAGCCTGTGCCTCATCAAGCTTTGCACCCTTCGCAAATACAAGTACACGAACAGTCTTACCTGTTCCGTGTGGCAGTACAACTGCACCACGAACCTGCTGATCAGCATGACGTCCATCAACGCCAAGACGGATATGAGCTTCGATTGTCTCATCAAACTTTGCAACTGCTGTCTTCTTAATAAGACTTACAGCATCCTCAACTTCATACTGTGTCATCTTATCTACAAGCTTAGCAGCTTCTACATATTTTTTTCCCTTTTTCATATTATTAACCTCCTAGTGGTAGTAACGGCGTGTCTTAATGGCAGTAATCTGCCAGCCTCCCACGACGTCCAATCTCATAACAAGTCTTTTTATGAATCTATATTTTTACATCGAGTTATTTAGTTGACTTTTATTAGTCCTCTACAACAACACCCATGCTGCGGCAAGTACCTGCGATCATGCTCATTGCTGTCTCTAAAGAAGCTGCATTCAAGTCAGGCATCTTGGTCTCTGCAATTTCCTGTACCTGAGCCTTGGTAATGGTTGCAACCTTTGTCTTGTTAGGTACACCAGAACCGGACTGAATCTTGCAAGCTTTCTTGATCAGTACAGCAGCCGGAGGAGTCTTTGTAATAAAGCTGAAGCTCTTATCCTGATATACAGTGA
>CAKRHL010000014.1 GCA_934338765.1 uncultured Lachnospiraceae bacterium
ACACATAATCCGTGCCCTCCCCATCACATGCCACCAGCCAGTCCCCCGGCTCCAGACGAAGCACGTTTTTGATATGATTCACATCGGAATCCAAAATATGGATCTGATCCTCTTCAATCTGATCCTGCCCAATATAAAAGCGATACACCGGTCCAGCCTCCTCTAAGTGATATTTTCCTAATTATACTCATAATCATCCGATGGCGCAAGTGCGCAAAACACCCCCGGATCCGAAAATCACCATACCTCCGGATCCGGGGGTGTCCCAATGTCACCCATAAAAGCCCCTTACAGACACGCTCCTTACAGATATCTGTCCAGCACACCATTGGCTCCGCCCAGTGCCGAATAACCGCCGGAGTATGTATAGGAAGATCCATTACTTCTCTGGTAAGCCTGGCTATTGGCCAGCTGATAACTCTGTCTTGCCAGATTCTGTACTGCATCGCCATAAGAGCCACTTCCCTGAAACAGTGAAGATACATCATGCACACTGGCATTTTTGAGTTTATCCTCATTGACCGTAAGCTGATTGTTCTCTCCGATCGTAATGCCGATCTTGGACAGCATCGTAGCATTCTTGGCCGTAAAACCTACGATATTGACTGACTTCTTTAAGATGGACACAGAATCTACGTCAGATGAAGACTTCACATAAGCATTGTACTTATCTACAAAATCCTTAACACTTTTTGTGATCTTATCCTGATCATAGGTATTCTTTCCATTTTCATCTGTCCCTGTCGCTTCATAAAGAGACTTACTGCGCAGATCCTCCAGACTGTTATTTAAGGATGCTGCCTGAGACTTTACATTAACCAGCTTTGTCTGCTCCTCCTTCGTCTCAGTATCCGTCTTGGAAGAATCTGTCTTGCCGGCTCCCTCTGTGGCATAATAAGCCTTCATCAGCTTGCCATAGGAGCCGTTGCGGATCATCGCCAGATCATTCAGCCCATAGGAGCTACCGCCGTTGCTGCTTCCGATCCCAAAAATGCTGTTGTAAAGATTCGAAATATTTGATTGATTATTGTTAATACCATTAATAGCCATAAATATAATACCTCCTTCTCTATATAGTATATCGTATATTTCTTACGAAAGTTTATCCTGGTCATTAATTTTTTCTTAAATTTATCGTTTTTTCGCGTTTTTCCTGTGGTCGCTTTTCTGTGTCTTTTGCCGTCCGCCACTTTTTTCGTTTCTTTTGCTATCCTGCTTATTCTTTTTGTTTCCACTGTTCCTGCGATCCTGACCGCCTTTTTCTGCTCTTCCGTTTCCCTTTTTGTTCTTTCCATGACTATGGTGGTCATCCCATTTTTCTTCCATCCACTTCTCCTTCCGCGGATGGATCAGGCATTTCGGTCCAAAACCGATCAGATCTTCCCTGCCGGCTTTCAGCAGGGCTTCCTTCACCAGATCGTAGTTATGAGGGTTACGGTACTGCATCAGGGCGCGCTGCATTGCCTTTTCATGTGGATTCACGGGCACATAAACCTTCTCCATGGTCCTCGGATCCAGACCGGTATAGTACATACACGTGGACAATGTAGATGGTGTCGGATAAAAATCCTGTACCTGCTCCGGCATATAGCCCAGATCCCGCAGGTATTCCGCCAGCTCTACCGCTTCCGACAGACCGGAACCCGGATGGGAAGACATCAGATACGGCACCAGAAACTGCTGCTTACCAGTCATTTTATTGACCCTCTGATACCTCTTTACAAAGCTTTCATACACGGAATTTTCCGGTTTTCCCATGTAATGCAGCACCTTATCCGCCACATGCTCCGGTGCCACACGAAGCTGCCCGCTGATGTGATATTTGCAAAGCTCCCGGATAAAGGAATCATCCTTATCCTCCATCACATAATCAAAACGGATCCCTGACCGGATAAAGACCTTTTTAACCCCCGGCAGCGCCCGAAGCTCCCTTAAAAGCTTCAGATAATCCGAATGATCCACGATCAGGTTCTTACACGGTTTCGGAAACAGACATTGCTTATTGGTACAGACACCATGCTTTAACTGCTTCTCGCAGGAGGTATGGCGGAAATTGCCGGTAGGTCCGCCCACATCATGGATATATCCCTTAAAATCCGGTTCCTTGATCATTTCCTTTGCCTCCGCAAGGATCGACTCATGACTTCTGGTCTGTAAGATCCTTCCCTGATGAAAGGTCAGGGCACAAAAGCTGCACCCACCAAAACAGCCCCGGTTGCTTGTAAGACTGAATTTGATCTCCTGCAGCGCCGGTACACCGCCTGCCGCCTCATAGGAAGGATGATAGGCACGCATATACGGCAGCGCATAAACATCGTCCAGCTCCATCCGGGTCAATGGCCTTGCCGGAGGATTCTGCACCACATAAAGGTGATCGTTATACTTCTCTACAAGACATTTGGCCGTGAAGTGGTCTGTATTACAATACTGGGTGTAAAAGCTCTCCGCATACACCCTTTTGTCCCGGCAGATCTCCTCATAAGAGGGAAGCATCCGGGCATCATACACTGCATCCGGGTTTTTGGTGCGGTATGCCGTTCCCTCTACATACGTGATATCCTCCACTGCCATGCCACTTTCCAAGGCATCTGCCACCTCTACAACCGCAAGCTCCCCCATGCCGTAGATCAGGATATTGGCCTGAGAATCCACAAGGATAGAATGTTTCAGGCTGTTGGACCAGTAATCGTAATGAGCCAGCCGCCGCAGACTTGCCTCTATCCCGCCGATAATAATCGGAACCTGCTTGTACACCTTGCGGATTAGATTACAATATACGATGGTTGCGTAATCCGGTCTTTTTCCTGCTACGCCTCCCGGTGTATAGGCATCACTGCTTCTTCTCTTCTTGGATACCGTATAGTGATTGACCATGGAATCCATGTTCCCCGCCGACACCATGAAGCCCAGCCGCGGCATGCCAAACACCTGTATACTTTTTTCATCCTTCCAGTCAGGCTGGGCGATCATACCGATCCGGTATCCATGCGCCTCCAGCACACGGGTAATGATTGCTGCCCCGAAGGAGGAATGATCCACATAGGCATCTCCGCAGACATAGACAAAGTCTACCTGTTCCCAGCCCCGTTCCAGCATTTCTTCTCTTGTCACCGGCAAAAATTTTTTATCCATTTTGATAATCCTGTCTTCCTTTCTCTGAGTAAAAAATCTATCTCTTGCATAATCCGTTTCATTCCATTATACTGATACAGCGAAATTAACTGATTCGACAACAGGAAAGGAATGAAACCATTATGCGTAAACTTCTTTTTTTTGATATTGACGGCACCATCCTGTCCGAAGGCGAAAAACGCTACGTTCCGGACAGCGCCGTTCAGGCCATCCGCGAACTGCAGGCCAACGGCCACCTCTGTTTTATCAACTCCGGCAGAGCCTGGTCCGAAATCCATAACAACATCAGCGATCTTGACTTTGACGGTTTCGTCTGCGGCTGCGGTACCTTCATCAGCTATCACGGAGAAACCCTTCTGGCAGATGAGATTCCAATGCCCCTGGCGGATGAAATCTACAAGGACCTCCACAAATACCATCTGGAGTGGCTGTTAGAGGGACAGCATGCGATCTACTACAGCACGATTCCTTACAAAACACATATCGGCGACTTCTACAAGGAGTTCCACGCTCTTTTTCCGGATCATTGTGTGGATTATCCGCCGGAAACCAGAGGACTCCACTATGACAAATTCTGTCTCTGCACAACTCCGGAAAGTGATCTGTCCGGTTTTATGGACAAATACAAGGACAAACTTACCTTTATCGACCGTGGCAATGACTTCTACGAGGTGATCCCTGTAGGACATTCCAAGGCAACCGGCATCCGGTTCCTGATGGATTATTTTGACATTCCTCTGGAGGATACCATTGCCGTCGGCGACAGCACAAACGATCTCCCTATGCTGGAATATGCCGGATTAAGTATAGGTATGAAAAAAAGTGATGCCCCCGTTTTAAATACCGTAGACTATGTAACAGATACGGTAGAAAACGACGGCATCTATAAAGCAATGAAACATTTCGAACTAATCTGATGGATCATCCTGCTCCAGCGCAGTTTTGTACAACATCATCAGATATGCATCCACAAAACAGAAGCGGTTGCAGACAAACTCATATACTTTATACAAAAAACATATCCCCATCAGCACCAGACTGACATTGGTTACTCTGGCATCCAGCCCCATAGCCACCAGGATCACACTGGCAAGCACATAAAATATAAACACAAAGCTAAACTGACGCGCAATGCAGAATGCGTCCATAAGAGTGCCTGCAAGGCGCTCTTTTTTCTTTTCGATCTCTTCCTTGGTCAGGCTCTGGATCTGCTGACACATCTCACTGTATACTACTTTCTCATTCGCTTTCATCTGCGCCTCCGGGTCTCTGCGTTTCTTCTGATCGATCTCCTCCCGGCACAGGCTCACAAAATGACGATATACCTTCTTTCCAAACTCTGCCCGCAGGCGTTTTCGAAAAACATTCATAATCTTTCCCCATCCTTTTTCAGATCACATGGGAATGAATATCCCCTTGTATCATTCTATGATAAATACATAAATGGGTGTATGTCAAGTACTTTTACAGTGATCGTATTTAATATGTACCAAACCGGAAAACTGTATAGTGACGGTATGGCTCTCCTGCTTTCAATACGATATCCGGAAACTCCGGTGTATTGATGGCATTCGGGAAATTCTGGGTCTCAAAGCACACAGCACTTGACGGTCCATATACCACGCCCTCCTTGCCATGCTCTCCGGAAAGCTCCGGTGCCGTATACATCTGAATGCCCGGCTGGTCTGTAAGCACGGTGAGTGTACGCCCCGTCTGCGGCTCTCTGCAGATGGCTGCTGTGACAACCTCTCCCTTTTGATGCTCCAGTACAAAGTTATGATCATATCCCTTGAAATAATCCGGGCTGCTCTTATCCGGCACCACATCGGTACCGATCACCTTAAACTCACGGAAATCAAACGGTGTCCCCTCAACATCCACAAACTCTCCGGTTGGATATAAAAGATCATTGACCGGATTATACTGATCTGCAAAAATCTTCACCTCATGGTTTAATATCTGATCTCCCTTATGACCACCCTTTCCCAGATTAAAGTAAGAGTGATTTGTCATATTGACAACGGTATCCGCATCCGAAACACCGTCGTACTCAATGATCAGCTCATTATCATCCGTCAGATGATACGTAATGCTGTATGTAAAGGTTCCCGGAAAATGCTGCTCCCCGTCAGGACTTACTCTGGAGAATGTCATCACCTGCTCCCCGTCACCTTTTTCGTACTCAGCCTCATACATCATATAATTAAAGCGGAGAAAGCCACTGTGCAGACAGTTGGTAGAGTCATTCTGATCCAGCTTATATTCCACTCCATTGATCACGAAATGACCGTCAGAGATGCGGTTAGCACAACGTCCTACTGGTGCGCCAAAGCTTGGCTCATTGACCTCATAGGATGCCACATCATCGTATCCATGCACCACATCATCCATATGACCGTCCCGGTCCGGCACCCAGATATTGGTGATCACTGCTCCAAGATCAATAAATGATACCTTCATTCCATTTGCATTTTCCAGTGTATAACGGGTTACTTCCTGCCCGTCCTTTGTGGTTCCAAATTGTTCTTTTTTCATCCTTTTGCCTCCATACCTTTGTTTACCAAACTCCCTGTTTTCAGTTACTTAATACATTAAGTATAACAAAACAAAGGGTATATGACAAGGCATTACTTCACAACAGATATTTCCCGGATCCCATACTCCCGAAAGACATCTATCATATTCCCGCTGATCTCTTCTCCGCTGACTGCGATCGGGATTGCCGGAGGACAGGATACTGTTTCCTGTGCCAGAATTCTTCCCCCTGCCTCACTGACCGGTACGATCTCGGACTCCGCAAAGACCGCCTCCCGTATGCTCATCCTGCGGGCGGCAGGCTCTGTTCCCAGACTCTTCGCCGGCGCAAATGCTTTCCTGCACTGCAACAGTCTTGTGTGATCCAGCCACTGATCCAGCATCTGCCAGTCCTCCGGTCCATTCTGCGGACTCATCATTAACACCACCGTGTGATGATCTGCAAATTCACATTCTATCCCAGCGCGTTTCCTCTCTCCGATACACCAGACAAACTCCCGGAGCTCCCCCGCAATTTCTTCTCCATCATATCCGGATGCTCCGGTGTCAATAACAATCTTTAAGGGTTCTCCTTCCAAAATATGAAGTCCTCTGTCTCCGGCCGCTTTTTTAAACTGCCGGACCTTTTCCACACATTTCGCCAGTTCCGCCCGAAACTTCCCTTCCAGATATGCATTACACAGATCCAACGACTGAAGGATCAGATAAGAGGGACTGGTGGAGCCAAACATGGTCAGTCCTTTCCTGGCACTGTCCAACATTTCGGACACTACATGCTCATGTAAATGAAGATATGCACCACCGGTCAGAACCGGCAATGTCTTGTGCGCTGAATCACAGCAGATATCCGCCCCCAGATGAATGGGATGCTCGCTCTGCTCCAGAAATGCCAGATAAGCACCATGGGCATTGTCCACCGCCAGCAGTGTTCCATATCTGTGACAAACCTCTGCGATCGCAGCAATGTCACTCTGCGCTCCGATATAATCCGGAGAAGTAATATAAACTGCTGCCGGAGGCTTTCCGCAGGACTTCAGACTACACTCTACCTCCCGCGGTGTCACCACGGCAGAACAGATTCCCTGTGCCCGTCCGCTCCGGATAAATTCCAGATCCAGATCTAACAGAGCACAACCGTCCAGCATAGCCCGGTGCACGTTCCTTGCTGCCAGGATAAACGGCCTGTTATATTCTTTTTCCTTTATCCGCCGTTTCCGGTGCATCATCACGCTGTAAAGCATGGCTTTTACCGCCAGAGAAGAGCCCTCCGTGGAATACAGGGTCGCACCTGTCCCAAATAATGTACAGGCATTTTGCCGGCTTTCTCCCAGAATCCCCTGAGACTCTGACAATACATCTGCCCCGGCGATCTCTGTAATGTCTCTCGCTTCGATTCCTAACGGACCTGCTCCCTTATGTCCCGGCATATGTGCCCTCACGCCATCTCCGGCAATATAACTGTCAATAAAATCAGCAACCGGTGTTCTCACGATTCTTTCTCCTGTGCTGCTGCCGTCTGTGCTCCCTGCTGCATCTGTCCCTGTGCTGCTGCCGTCTGTGTTCCCTGCTGTGCCTGTCCCTGCGCTGCTGCCATCTGTGCCTTCTCCTGCTCCGCCTTTGCTTTCAGGGCGTCCTTGATCTGACGCATATACATCTCCTCGCGCATACGGTTATTGGCTTCGTTTCTCTTCTGAATATTGATCAGCATATTGATGGCATAAAGGATCACCGGTACAAATACCGTCAGCATAATACTTCCGATAAACCAGTTGTGGGCACCGTCAGATGCCGTGATCGCTGTAATGATCGTCATCAGATACATTAATACAAGTAAAACCACGCCGATCATTGCAAATACTCTTTTTAATTTCTCCATAATTCTCTTACTCTCCTTTCTGTCCGCATGCCTTAAACCTGCAGACACAAGCTCTTTGCAGGAAGATTTATTCTGTATCCTTCCCGATCCGTTTAAAATGCTCCTGTATCGTTTTCTCATATCCGTTATCGGACAGATGGAAAAACTTTCGATCCTTTAATTCATCCGGCAGATACTGCTGTTTTACATAATGATTTGGATAATCATGGGAATACAGATATCCGATCCCATGTCCCAGCTTTGCCGCACTCTTATAATGTGCATCCTGCAGATGCGCCGGGATCGGACATGTCTTGGAATGTGCCACCAGATCCATTGCCTCATCGATCGCCGTGATCGCGGAATTGCTCTTCGGGGCACAGGCCACATAGGTGGCCGCCTGCGCCAGCACGATCCGTGCCTCCGGCATGCCGAGCCGTTCCACCGCCTGCGCTGCACTGGTTGCCACCACCAGTGCCTGCGGGTCTGCATTGGACACATCCTCCGCAGCACAGATCATGATACGTCTGGCAATAAACGCCACATCCTCTCCGGCATAAAGCATTCTCGCCAGATAATATACTGCGGCATCCGGATCTGAGCCCCGCATACTTTTGATAAATGCAGAGATCGTGTCGTAATGGTTATCCCCGGACTTATCGTAACGAAGCACCCGTTTCTGGATACATTCCTGTGCCACCTCCAGGGTAATGTGGATCCTGTCATCCTCACTCCGCTCCGTGGAAAGTACACCAAGCTCCAGTGCATTGAGTGCGCTTCTGGCATCTCCATTGGCCACATCCGCCAGAAAGTCTGCCGCATCCGGCTCCAGCACAGCACGGTAGCTTCCCATGCCACGCTCTCTGTCCTCCACGGCACGGAATAAAAGCTGACGGATGTCCTCTTTCATAAGAGGCTTTAACTCAAAGATCACAGAGCGTGAGATCAACGCACTGTTTACCTCAAAATAAGGATTCTCCGTGGTTGCTCCGATCAGGATCACCGTGCCATCCTCCACAAAGGGAAGGAGATAATCCTGCTGTCCCTTGTTAAAACGATGGATCTCGTCTACAAACAGGATCGTCTTTTTGCCATACATCCCGGCCTGATCCTTTGCCTCCTGTACCACCTCTTCCATGTCTTTCTTGCCTGCGGAGGTGGCATTCACCTGACGAAACACGGCGCTGGTGGTATTGGCGATCACCTTGGCAAGTGTCGTCTTTCCGGTTCCCGGCGGCCCGTAAAAGATCACAGAGCTTAGCTTGTCTGCCTGGATCGCCCGGTACAAAAGCCGTTTTTTTCCTACAATATGCTCCTGTCCCACCACCTCGTCCAACGTCCGCGGACGCATCCGGGAGGCTAAGGGGGCATCGTCATCCTTGGACTGCTCTCTCATATATTCAAATAAATCCATATCCGATCTGTCCTTTCTTCGATCATATGATATTTTAGTCGTTTATTTTTTCTTCCTGCTGCCTCAAGGCTTATTCTCCATCAAAGACCATAGGCTGTCCGTCAAGAACCGCAAAAAACAGTTCATCCGAAATGTCCAGCTCTGCTTTTCCGGCGGTCGCCTCAGTAATTTCCTTAGTCAAAGCTCCCACCTCTTCCTCCGGTACCAGCACATCCATCTCCACAGTCTCGCCATACCGGGTATCCACTACCGGGATCTGCCGTTTTCCCACAATATACTGGAGCTTTCCGATGCCGTTATAATCTGTCCCGATGGATATCTTCCGCCCCGGCTGCTTTGTCATGATCCGGCTCGCCGCAAGACCCGCCTGTGTGGCCTGGGAATATGCCCGCACCAGTCCTCCCGTCCCAAGAAGAGTGCCTCCGAAATACCTCGTCACAACCACAAGAACATCATGGATTCCCTGCCCCTGCAGCACCTCCAGAATAGGTCTTCCGGCTGTCCCGGAAGGCTCTCCGTCATCACTGCAACGGCTGATCTCATTGTTAGGACCGATCACAAATGCATGACAGTTGTGTCTGGCATCCCAGTACTGCTTCCTGATCTGTTCAATATGACCGGCTGCCTCCTCCTCGGAATGAACCGGAAATACATGGGCAATAAAACGAGACTTCTTCTCAACGATCTCGTCGCTGCCTCCTTCATATATTATCTGATATGACTGACTCATAAAATCCTCATTTCTAAGCAATTCTTGTAAAACCTCTTAAAAGCATCTGCCCATGTTTCCCGGCAAACAGCCATTCCACCACACTTACAGGCTACTCTGCAACCTTTTTGGCACTGGTATAAACTGCTACCACCGCTCCAATGATCATCAGAATATAAAAATTCACACCACGGCTTAACAGCATTGCGGATACCGCAGCACTCCTGCTCATGATCTGCTTGAACATAGTCACAAAAAAGCCCTCGTTGACGCCAACTCCACCGGGCATCGGCAGAATATCAATACATACTGCCACAAAACTCTGCAGCATCACAACCTCCCACGGGGAAGCTCCATGTTGTCCCAGCGCAAGACAAACAAACCATGTCACTGCAAAGAAGCTGAGTCTCTGCAGTATCGTGATTCCCAATACCACAAAAAAAACCTCCCAGTGTGTTCTCATATATACTGCTCCCTCCTGATATAATTTCAGAGAGTGATCCAGCCGCTCCATAAACCTTTTTTTGTGACGGATGATCCGCAGCTTATGACAGATCCAGGTGCCAAGATGTGCCAGATTCCGCACACCGTTTTTGGAAAAGACAACAATAGAATACAAAACAATGGACACCAGATTGACCGCCATTCCCACCACAAAAAGCCAGTAATAATGACCAAGATAATGATGAAGAAATCCCGGAAAAAACAGGATCACTATCCCTTCTATGACCATCAATGCCACCTTGTAAATAATCGTCCAGAACAAAAGCGCCACGGAGGAAACTCCGATAGACACGCCATCCTGGCGCATATAATAAACCTGCATGGGCTGCCCGCCACTGGCTGACGGTGTGATGGCATTAAACAAAAAACCAATAAATGTATATTTCACGCCATCCTTAAGCTTCATAGAGGTTCCTGCCGACTGCACGATCACCTTCAGAGATACTGCCTGCAGGATCAGATATGCCACCGCAAATGCTGCGGCAAATAAAAGCCAGCTTTTATCAGCTTTGTTCAAAACAGACAAGATCTCCTCGAGATCTTCTCCATGAAGAAGTGTATAAAAGGTAAAAACCAGAACCACGATCATTAATACGATATTAAATACATAAGTCTTTTTTTTACGCATTAAAATCTCCTTCCTGTCATAGTTTTCTCTCATACCTTTTCCATATCTCTCACAAATTGATAATGCCGGAAAGCTTATTTCCTGCGCAATGCCATCTCTGCCAAACGCGTTATTTCAACCGAAATGTCTTTGGTGCCAGCTTCCACACCAGCAGCAGAGCTGCCACCAGAGTCACAATAGTCACTCCCAAAACGATCGCCGCAAAATATGTCGGCGGTGTATGGATCTGCAGACAGCTGTACGCCATAAGATAAATCCCCATGGTACAGATCTTATAACCGACACTTGTGGTATTTCCTGCCTCTGTAAACGGCTGAAAAATATAATACATACACAGAAACAATACCGAGAAAAATACCGACAGCATCACGATACAAAATAAGATTGCTATGATCTGCAGCATATTCTGAAATCTTCCCAAAAGCATTAAATTAATAAATACCCCCGCACAAAACGCCGCAATAAACGGACACTCTGTCCGGATCATATAACGCAGACGGATCCTGAAGCTTGACATGATCGCCTCCGGCGTCCGGTAATATCCATACTTCAGCAGCGAAGCATCACAGTGAAAGAACATCGCCTGTGTCAGCTTTTCTCCGGAAGAAGAACAATACATAACAAACACAAGGATCGCCAAAAGCATATTCACCGTGCTCCAGACGCCATCACTCATCTCTTGAAACTGTGCCGCAGATACCATAAAACGGCTAACGATCACAGCCACTGCGGTCGCGCCAAACAATCCTTCCACGATCCACGCCTTGATCCTGCTTGGTCTTGCCACAATCTTTTTGTGACGTTCAAAAAAGATGGCATGAAGATACTCATAGCCGCTTTTCTCCTGAAAGATCCGCTCCGTCACGGCATCCTCGTCCATAGTATCCTTTAATTGACCGTCGAGAGACTGGACATTGTCAACTTCCTTCTGATGCTCCATCACACGCTGATAACTACAGAGCATTCTTGCCACCTGCAGATATTTGGGATACGCCCGCAGATATCTCACAGAAGCCACGGCTGCGATCAGCATGACCGCCAGAAGGAGCCCCTGTAATCCCATAGAAAAACCACCTGCATCAAACAACGGATTCCAGACCATCTTTTGTCTCTGTACCAGATACAGGACAGGATAAAGTCCATATGCCACAACAGCCATCAGGAAATTGTACAGATAATAGCTTCCCCGTACTTCCTTACTTTTGTCCTGATAAGGAATCTTATTATAATGCTCACAAAGAAGCAGGGAAACTGCCTCACCGATTGGACGGCAGCAGATATAACAAAGGATCACCCACACAAAAATCCCCATATGTCCCGGAAATACATGATTTAAGATCAGGAAAAATGCGATCATCCAGCAAACGGCTGCTTTGCCATACTCCCATAAAATACCCGTGAGATAATAGCTTTTGGCATCGATCCGCATGAGATTCAATAACAGATAATCCTGTTCGTCACCATTGGTGATAATATGGCTGTTGGTAAAGGAGCCCATAAAACAATTCAGGATCAAAAATATCCATACCATCATCGATGCCATCGTATGATCGCTCCAGCCGATATTGGACTGTAAGATCGCACACGGTACAAAGACAGCCAGCAGAAAATATAATGACTTCCACAGGATATCCTTGAGCCCGTTCCAGATCAGGCAAAGGATTCCCAGTGTCTTTTTGATATCACTGCGGGCATACCACTCCTCCGAGATCAGCCCCTTCAATGGTTTAAAATTAATGATCGTATAGATTAGTTGATTCACCTGCTGGGCAAAAAACAACTGAAACTGACTTATTATCTGATTCATCTGTCTGTATCCTTTCTAACGGCTCAGAAGCTCCATTACATGCTCCTCAAATCCCTGATCATGACAATCCAGATCATCCACTCCGGACAATTTCCCCTGATGAAGCAGCACGATTTCGTCACACAGATCCTGTGCCAGCTGCAAAATGTGAGTGGACAATATAATAATATGATCCTTTTTCATTGCCAGCAAAAGCTCCTTCATCTCATGAGCCGCAACCACATCCAGCGATGTCAGCGGTTCATCTAACAGAATGATCGGCGGCTTGCTGATCAGCAGACAAAGCATCTGCATTTTATTTTTCATGCCGTGGGAATATCCCTTGAGCAGCCGGTCCAGATCCGGCAGATCCAGCCCCACCATCTGTGCATACTCCTCCACCGTCAGAGGATCTTGTATTTTGCCTTTATGAATATCAAGAAAGAATTTAATGAACTCATAACCGGTAAGAAACTCCGGCAGAACCGGGGTAGAAAACGCATATCCCATCATATCAAAATCCACGGGGCTGTTTTGTCCGTTCTCCTCCAGAAAAACGGAGCCACCGTCAAAATCAATCTCGTGACTGATACAGTTAAAAAGTGTCGTTTTACCGGCTCCATTTCGTCCCAGAAGTCCGTATATCTTGCCCTTTTCAAAGGTGAAAGAAGCTCCCTTAAGAACTTCTTTCTCTTCAAATTTTTTCTCAATTTCATTAACAATAAGTTTCATTGATTCTCTCCTTGTTATACATCTACTCCAGCAGTTCCCGGACCGCCGGAAACAGCTCCACACTCCGCTTCAATATTCCTTTTACATATGCAATAAAGATGCCATAATTGACAATTGGCACCTGACACTGCTGCGCCCGGAAGATCCGATGTTTCATTTCCTTTTCATGAAGGGTACAGCCTCCACAGTGAATGATCAGTGCATAGGAGGACAGATCCGTCGGAAAGCCGGTGCCGCTGCAGGTCTCGATCTGCAATTCTTTCCCTGTATATTCCTTCAGCCAGCGTGGAATTTTCACTGTCCCGATATCGTCACACTGCCGCCGGTGAGTGCATCCCTCGGCGATCAACACCCGGTCTCCATCCTTTAACCTGTCTACCGCCGTAACCCCCTCCACCTGTGTCCGGAGATTTCCTTTATGTCTGGCAAATAGAATGGAAAAAGAAGTCAGCGGAATCTGTGTGGGCACAATCCCGGACACCTCACCAAATGCCTGAGAGTCCGTAATGACCATTTTCACCTTATCTCCAAGCATCTCAAGAGTCATTGCCAGAGAAGGCACCTGGGTCACCACAGATACTGCGTGGTTGTCCAATATATCGCGGATCACCTGCTGCTGGGGCATGATCAGCCGTCCCTTCGGTGCAGCCGAATCCACCGGCACCACCAGAACCACCACATCATTCTCCTCCACCAGATCTCCGAGAATATGTAACTTCAGATCGGTATCCGGAGCAAGCATGATCAGAGCGTCCTTGAGCTTTTCAAGTCCCGTTTTACGGACAGTGCTCACATTACAGACCGGCACCGCTTTGTTCTTTTCCATGATCAGCCGGCGGCGCTTCTTGGCCTCCTCCGTCGAAAGCTTGTCCTCCTGATTCAGCACGATCACATAGGGAAGCTTCTTCTCCTCGATCATTGCCTGTATCTGCTGTTCCTTCTCTCCGATGCCCCGGCCCTGCACCAGCTCCTCCGGTGTGAGTCTGGAAATGTCCAGTACCAGCATGGCAATATCCGTGCGGTTCAGCACCTGTACCGCCTTCTCCACACGTTTTTCGCCCAGCTCTCCCTCATCATCCAGTCCCGGTGTATCAATAAACATGCACGGACCGATAGGCAATATCTCCATCGCCTTATAAACCGGATCCGTCGTGGTTCCTTTCACATCCGATACAATGGCAAGCTGCTGACCTGTCACCGCATTGATCACGCTGGATTTGCCGGCATTTCGTCTGCCAAAGATCGCAATCTGTACTCTGTCTCCATTGGGTGTTGCTGTCAAACTCATGATGTCTCCTCCTCACACAGATCAATTATTTATCTGATCTGTCCATCTCCACAGATCAGATACTTCATGGTGGTCAGTTCCTTTAAGCCCATCGGTCCTCTCGCATGAAGCTTCTGGGTAGAGATACCGATCTCCGCCCCCAGGCCAAATTCACCACCATCCGTAAATCTCGTAGAACAATTCACATAAACGCAAGCCGAATCCACTTCCTCCTGGAACTTCCGGGCATTGGCATAGCTTTCCGTCACAATGCACTCGGAATGACCCGTGGAATATCTGGATACATGGGCAATTGCTTCCTCCACAGAATCTACCACTTTTATCGAAATAATATAATCCAGAAACTCTGTAGCATAATCCTGCTCTGTTGCCGGAACGACACAGTCTCCCAGAATCGCTGCTGTTCTTTCACAGCCCCGGATCTCTACCTGATGCTCATCCAGCTTTGCCTTTAACATTGGCAGAAACTCCTCTGCCACATCCTTGTGTACCAGACAGGTTTCCAGCGCATTGCAAACGCTTGGGCGCTGGGTTTTGCCGTTATCTGTGATATTTACTGCCATAGTCAGATCCGCTGTGGCATCCACATAAATATGGCAATTACCGGTTCCCGTCTCGATCACAGGAAGCGTTGCGTTTTTTACAACCGCCCGGATCAGTCCTGCACCGCCTCTTGGAATCAGCACATCGATCAGACCGTTGGCCTGCATCATCTGCGTGGACACTTCTCTGGAGGTATCCTCCACCAGCTGTACGATATCCTCCGGAAAACCACACTGGGCAACTGCCTCCCGCATAGTATTCATCAGTACCTTATTGGAACAGATGGCCTCCTTGCCTCCCCGCAGGATCGCTGCATTTCCGCTTTTGATACAGAGAGAAGCCGCATCCACTGTAACATTGGGACGTGACTCATAAATAATTCCTACCACTCCCATTGGAACGCGTATCTTGGTAATCTTCATACCGTTGGGACGAGTGGAGCCCTCGATAACCTCTCCCACCGGATCCTCCAGATTGGTCAGCTGGATACAGGCATCGGAAATCCCCTGAATCCGCTCCGGTGTCAGACGCAACCGGTCCACCATCGTCTCAGAAATGCCATTTTCTCTGGCATTGGCGATATCCTTTTCATTTTCTGCCAGAATCTGCTCCTGATGCTCCAGAAGCTTCGCTGCAATCTGTTTCAATATCTCATTCTTCTGTCCGGTAGATGCTGTCGCCAGACTCTTCTTTGCATTCTGTGCTTTCTGCCCTAATCCCTCAATATAATTCATCCCTCTGCCTCCATTCTATCTGCTGTAATCTGTCATCGACACCAAACTCTATGCATTCTTCTGTCTTATTTTGGAATTGCCTTGGAACATGCAATCGCCAACGCTCCCGGTCCGATATGGCAGGATACACTCAGGGAAAGCGGATCGCAGATGATCTCCTCTTTCACACCGAAATGTTCCCGAAGCTCCTCCACAAATTCCCTCGCTGCTTCCTCATTGGCTGTGTGTGCCACCTCTATATGGATGTTGTCTATATTGTCCAGACCGCCGAAACGCTCTTTAATATCGGTTTCCATGGCATTGATCATCTTTGTCACACCCTGCTTTTTGGTCCGGGCAATCGTAAATGCATCCAGCTTCTCTCCCTGGATCTGTAAAACGGGCTTTAAACGAAGTGCCGTCCCCAATGCCGCTGCCGCCGGCGTGATACGGCCGCCCTTCTTGAGGTAACTCAGGGTATCCAGCATAATATAAATACTGGACTGCATTTTTTCCTGTTCCAGAAGCTCCCGGATCTGCACCGCATTCATCCCCCGTCCGGCCAGCTCCATGGCATCCATTGCCGACTGCCGCTGTGTGACTGAAATACGCTGATTGTCCACCACCTGCACTCTGCCACCATAGTCCTGATACAACATCTGTGCAGTAGAGCAGGAACCTGACAATCCACTGGACATCGGAATATAGACAAGCTCATCGGCCGCCTCCAATGCCTTATCCCAATATTTTAATACATCCTCTACCGAAGGCTGTGATGTTGATACATCCACATTCTGCGCAAGCTTCTCATAAAACTGTTCCTGTGTCAGACTGATGTCCTCATAGCAGGTCTCCCCATCAATAATAAAAGGCATAGGCAAAACAGTGATCCCCATCTCCTTTGCCTCATTCTGCGTAATACCACTGTTACTGTCTGTCATTACTGCAACTTTGCTCATATTCATCCTCCATGTCTTCATCGACCAAGATAACGTTGTCTTTGAAAATATACATACATTCTTAAATTATATATGATATCCCCCTTAATAGCAACATTTTCCTTGATTCTTCGCATTTCCCGTAGTAGAATAAATGGATATTGATCCACAATTTACAGAAAGGGGTGATCCCATGCATCGTTTTTTACGTTCCATCGGTTTTAGTCATATAAGTACCAGGCAGGACATGGACAAACTGCTTGGAATCATCATGAATGAACCGGATCAGACCAAAAAGATCGCATTATCCCAAAATCACATATATACAGAATTTGCCAAAGAATTTGCCAGTCATGCCGGCATTGTTGTCCGGGGCGAATATGACGAAAAAGGATTTTTCCATATTGAACATTATTTTCCATATCTAAAGGGGACGATCCTTTCCACCGTCTCAGACATAACAGTGAACAAACGGGTCGATACCGACGCATTTACCGGGATGTGTGATGACATACGCCTCGGTATTTCCATGATCTTTTACCTGCAGAATGCCGTGGATTATCTGATGTTAGACTCCAGTGACAATACACCTCACAAGGCGCGTACCTACCTTTCCGGTCTGGCTTTGGAGGGTAAGATCATCCTGGGCGTGGAGGATAACGAAGAGATCAAGAAACGCAAATCCTACCGTACAAGGATGCGAAATCAGCTCATTGCCATGGCAAAGTCCGGGGATCAGGATGCCATCGACAGTCTGACCGTTGACGAGATCGACCTGTCAGCACAGATCAACCGCCGCATCCGCACCGAGGATCTCTACAGTGTGGTAGAGACAAGCTTTATCCCCTACGGTTCCGAGTCTGACAATTACCAGCTCCTTGGCACCATCGTCAACTGGAGCTGCGTCAAAAACCAATATTCCGGAGAGGATATCTATCAGCTCCTGATCTCCTGTAATGACATCGTTCTGACCATCGGCATCAATAAATCCTCCCTGACCGGAGAACCTATGATCGGACGCCGCTTCAAGGGTATTATCTGGATGCAGGGTGCCGTAGATTTCCAAAAGCTGTAAAGTGGAAACTCCCGCCCTCTGCCCTTGATGGGCACATGCTTTGAACATTTTTCTATTATTCCGGCAAAAAAGTAAGTGCAGTCCCCTATTTATGGAGACTGCACTTACTCTTTTGCAATTTCGAGGACAGCACATAGGCGCTGTCCTTTGTTTTTCCTGTTTCTTCCTTGATCAGGTAAACCTTTTCCTCCACCTGATCCTCCGGACATTTCTCCGTGGCAAGTCTGCCGCTCTTTTTGCATACACGGTATCTCACATGACAATCACAGTTCTGAACCGGCTGCGAACCGTTTACAAAATATTCGCTCCGCACCGCACTGCCACCGGGTGCTTCTTCACACAATCCTTCCACTGCCAGACCACCGCACTTTGTACAAATATCATATGCCACAATATCATCCGGTATCTTAAAGCTACCCTTTTCGATCTTTTTGACTTCATGAACCCGGGTCATGATCCGTTTCCACAAAGCTTCACAGGATATTTCCGATGAGATACGCTTTTCATCATCATATCCGCTCCAGATCCCCGCAGTATAAAACGGCGTGTATCCCGTAAACCACTGATCCTTATGACCTGCAGAGTTTCCGCTGTATCCGGCTGCTGCCAGCTTGTCTATCCCAAGAGCCGCATCACTGCCATTCCCTCTCTCCAGATATTCCCTCAGTACATTGGTCATAAGCCATGCCGTGGATTTACGAAGGATCTGCGACTGCTTTCTCTCGTTTTTGAACAGAATATTTCCCGTCTGGTCCACCAGCTTTGTATAAAAGATAGGGCTGACACTTTTCCCTTCATTGGCCAGCGCTGCATATGCCGCTGTCAGATCCAGATTGGTCACACCATCTACCATATTTCCCACTGCAAGCGACAGAGAAAGGTCGCTGATCACATTACCCTCAACATCCTCCTGTTTCTCGATCAGGCTGGAGATTCCAAACTTCTTAAGATAATCATAACCGGTCTGGATCCCAAAGCTTTCCATAGTCTGAATAGCCGTGGACTGCAAACGCTTCATGACACTCTCCCGCGTAGTCACCAGTCCCTGATATTCCTTCTCATCCTTCGTAGTTCTGGTTTTGCCGTTCTCCGTGTAGCTGTACGCGACATCATCCTGCACAGTTCCCAGTGTCATCCCTGCCGTATCCAGCGCCGGTGTCCATACCGACAAAGGTGTCAGCATAACACCCGGATTTCTCGTATAATCTATCGCCCGGTTTCCACTGGTCTGCGGCACCTCCCCGGATCTTCCACCGATCAAAGCCTTAACTTTTCCGTTGGACTGATCCATCAGAACCAGAGATATCTGACGTTTTCGTTTGCCCTTCTCCCCGCGCAGCTGCTTCTCCACTTCCTTCTCACAGATTTTCTGTATCTCACCATCCAGGCAGGTATATATCTTCATCCCGCCCTGATATACCGCATGATACGCCTGTGTGGCACTATAGCCTCCACGCTCCTTCAGATCCGATATTACCTGTGATATCACCGCAGAAACATAATAATCCTTTGCCTCGGTGGTACCGTTTTTCTTTTGAAACGCTGTCTGGAGAGCGATATAAACATTGTCTCCAAGAGCATCCTCGTACTCATCCTCCGAAATCGTCTCCATATTGAGCATAGCTCCAAGGATTTCCGTTCTCTTATTGCTGTTGGCTTTCTGCTGGTCCGCCGGATCATACAATGCCGGATCCTGTGCCAGTGCTGCCAGTACAGCCGCTTCCGATACTGTCAGATCCTGCGGCTTTTTATCAAAATAATACCCGGATGCCGCACCGATACCGATCCGGTTTCCTCCAAAATATAATGTATTGAGATAATACTCCAGAATCTTGTCCTTGCCCGCCTCTGTTTCCAGCTTGACCGCCAGATACTGCTCCTGAATCTTCTGTACAATGCGCTCTGTCGCTGACCCACTATTTCCATTGACAAATATCTGGTTCCGTATCAGCTTCTGCGTCAATGTCTTTCTGCTGCCCGCATACTGTGCTGACGCAGAATCCGGATAAAAGGCATAGAAAAAGCTCCTGATATCTACCCCATGATGTTTATAATACTCTGTATCATCTGCGGCAATAAAGGCATTTCTCGCCGCCACGGATATCTGATCCAGCTTCACATACTCCTGACGGATCCCGGATCCATCCAGACGCTGCAGCTCATTTCCATCCTTATCATATAAAACTGTCGTGCGGGAGCTGGTCAGGATCTGCTTTTTCCCAACCTTGGGTGCACTGTTGACAATCCCCCGGAATGCACCTGCAAGGCATACTGCCAGCGCCACAACGATCCCCAGCGTCAGGAACAACTGAAAACAAAGTGCATCCAGACGCACACGATTGATAAATCTGTGCTCCGGGGAAAACAGTTTTTTCTCCCGCTCTAAAATCTCATTTTCACCAAATTTCATGAAAGCCTCTTCCCGCTTATTTGCAAGCAAATCTGCTTTTAACTTTTGACCCTTGCATCATATCATTATTTGCACTGCTTGACAAGGCACATCAATAGTGATATGCTGTGATTTAGATAGAGGTCGCACTCTTCATCAGTACACCATCTGATGTCTCAGGAGACAGAGGAGGATCGTGGAAAGGGAACAGTGCCGAAAGGATATTCTGCCTGACAGTTTATTCCTTGGGCATGGCGTGAATAACGACATGACTGTCATCAGTTTGATGGAGCGCTATCACGTATTATACCTGTGTATATTATGAGACGGCGCAACACCGTCTCTTTTCTTTTTTACAGGAATCCTCTGCGTTTTACGTCACAGATTCCGGAATCATTCATTTATATTATCAAGGAGGTAACATTATTATGGCATTATTTGAAGGAGCTGGCGTTGCATTAGTTACACCAATGAAGGAAAATCACGAGATTAATTTTGATAAACTGGACGAACTTCTGGAGGAGCAGATCGCAGGACAGACCGATGCGATCATTATCTGCGGTACCACCGGTGAGTCTGCTACCATGACCGAGGAAGAGCACATGGACACCATCCGTTTTGCCATCGACCGTGTCAAAGGACGTATCCCGGTGATCGCCGGTACCGGTTCCAACTGTACGGCAACCGCTGTCCAGCTCAGCAAGGAGGCCGAGGAGGCAGGTGCTGACGGCGTTCTGCTTGTAACACCTTATTACAACAAAGCAACACAGAATGGTCTGATCGCACATTACACAACCATCGCGAAGGAAATCTCCATCCCGGCGATCCTTTACAATGTACCAAGCCGTACCGGATGTGCCATGGCACCGGCCACGATCGCATCTCTGGTAAAGAACGTAGGCAATATCGTAGGTGTCAAGGAAGCTTCCGGCGACCTCAGCAACGTGGCAAAGATCATGAATCTGTGCGACGGCAATATTGAGCTTTACTCCGGTAATGATGATCAAGTTGTTCCAATCCTTTCTCTGGGCGGCGTTGGTGTGATCTCCGTTGTTTCCAACGTGGCACCGAAGTTTATGCATGACATGGTTACCAGCTATCTGAAGGGCGATGTCAAGACAGCAGCAAAGATGCAGATCGACAGCATTCCACTCTGCAATGCACTGTTCTGTGAGGTAAATCCAATCCCTGTAAAGGCAGCCCTGAACATGATGGGCAAAGAAGTTGGCACACTCCGCGCGCCTCTGACTGAAATGGAGCCACAGAATCAGGAGATCCTGCGCAAGGCAATGGCTGATATGAAGCTGATCTGATCACCGCGGAAGGAGACTATCTTGTTAAAAACAATATTACATATTAACCCGGATAAAACCTTAAGCCACATCGCTCCGGAAATCTACGGACAGTTTTCCGAGCATCTGGGACGCTGTATTTACGACGGCATCTATGTAGGGGAGGATTCCGATATTCCTAATGTCAAGGGAATGCGCAAGGACGTTGTTGAAGCCCTCCGTGCCCTGCACCTGCCGGTTCTTCGCTGGCCGGGCGGCTGCTTTGCCGATGAATACCACTGGCGGGACGGTATCGGTCCCAAGGAAAACCGCCGCCGTATGGTCAATACCAACTGGGGCGGCACCGTGGAAGACAACAGCTTTGGTACACATGAGTTCATGGAGCTGTGCGATCAGCTTGACTGTGAACCATATATTGCCGTCAATCTGGGCAGCGGCACCGTACAGGAAGCCGCCGAATGGATTGAATATATGACCGCCGACGGAGATTCCACCATCACAAATCTCCGAAAAGAAAACGGCCGCACCGAGCCATGGCACTTAAAATATGTCGGGATCGGCAATGAAAACTGGGGCTGCGGCGGCAATATGAGTCCGGATTTCTATGCGAACGAGTACAAACGGTATCAGTGTTTCTGTAAAAACTACGGAGATAATAAATTATACAAGGTAGCCTGCGGACCAAGCGGCGAGGACTACAACTGGACGAAGGAGCTTATGAGCCGTATCGACCACTTGCAGACCAACGGCATCAGTCTCCACTACTATACGGTGCCGGGCGACTGGGAGCATAAGGGAAGTGCAACCGACTTTAGCGACGAGGAATATTATATTACTATTTCCAAGGCACTTCATATCGAGGATATTATCGAGAAGCATCTGGCGATCATGGATGAATACGACCCGAACCATGATATTGACCTGCTTGTGGATGAATGGGGTACCTGGTACGATGTGGAACCCGGCACCAATCCGGGATTCCTATATCAGCAGAACACCATGCGGGATGCCATTGTCACTGCCGCCTCTCTGAATATTTTTAACAAGCACAGTGACCGTATCGCCATGGCAAATATCGCCCAAGTCGTCAATGTCCTGCAGGCAATGATCCTGACCGAGGATACCAAGATCCTGAAAACACCGACCTACGATGTATTCCAGATGTATAAAGAGCATCAGGACGCTACACTTATAGAAAGCTATGCCAGGGCCGTTTCCGACTCCGCATCTGCCGCAAAGGCTTCCGATACAGATGCAGATGCCGCAGACACAACAAATAAGATAAATGGACCGGTCATATCCTATAACGACACCTCAGTCCCTGCTTTATCCGAGTCTGTATCTGTCACAGAGCAGAATGGTCAGAAGCTTCTGACCATCACACTGGCAAATACCTCATTGGCAGATTCCCTCTCTGTGGAGCTGGAGCTGCCGATGAAATATTCCTTCTGTGGGGAAGCATCCATTGCTATGCTACATGCCGGGGCACGCGCATACAATACCTTTGACGATCCGGATCGGGTACGTGCCTTCGAAACAGAAGAAGATTGGAACGGCAATCTGCAGATTGTCTCACTGCCGGCCTGCAGCGTATGCCGCATCTGCTGTTATGTCAGCTAAACCCTTCTGTGTCCGCTGTCTGATCCGGGAGATGACCGACCAGACAGCCATGCAGCAGATCCTTTCCTATCAAAAGCAGATACCGGATCACAAAAAAACAGCCGCTCCTCTCTATGAGAAGCGGCTGTCTATCTGCAAGGATTGTAAATGGCTGCATATGGGCACCTGCCGGAAATGCGGAAGCTACGTGGAAGCAAGAGCATTTTGCACGGATGATCACTGCCCGCTGGGTGAGCGGATGTGGTGATATCACGTTTTTACTGATACAAACTACGTTTATATCGTATTCTTGCTATTTCATAACGTTATTAGGTTTATTTTGCAGCCCGCCTCATGAAATCCGACATCCGGCACACTCCGGCTGCCCCGGCAGCCATGCACTGCTGCTGATTCTCATCGCAGATGCCTCCCAGGGCATACACCGGGATATCCACGCTGTCACATACCTGGCGCAAAAAGAGTGTTCCCCGGGGCGGTACGCCCTTTTTGCAATCCGTGGCAAATACATGACCGGCGGTAATATAAGTCGCTCCCAGCTTTTGCGCCTCTACTGCCTCCTCTACCGAATGTGTCGAGGCTCCAATCTCATCAAAGCATTCCTTATCCCTGTCATCCAGCGACCGAAGCAGAGGCATTGGCAGATGAACCGCCCGCACCCCCAGCTTCTTTGCCGCCTCCGGATAATAATGAAGCACACAGGAAACTTTCTCCTGGTAACAGACC
>CAKRHL010000015.1 GCA_934338765.1 uncultured Lachnospiraceae bacterium
TCATGATCGTGGTCATGGTGATGGCCACAGCCGCACTCCCCGTCATGATGCTGCTCATGATCGTGGTCATGGTGATGACCACAACAACATTCGCCGTCGTGATGATGTTCATGCTCCTCCAGAAGCTCTTTCTCCAGAGAATTTACTTTTTCCATGGCCTCGAGAATGTTCTTTCCATTGATATCGTCCCATGGCGTCGTGATAATGGAAGCTTCGTCATTCTTCTCACGGATCATCTTAACACAGGTATCCAGCTTGTCATCGGAAACCTTCTGGGTACGGCTGAGGATAACGGTTCCTGCATACTCGATCTGATTGTTGTAAAACTCTCCGTAGTTTTTCATATACATCTTGCACTTTTGCGCATCTACAACAACAGCTGTACTGTTGATCATAACGTCGTCTCCAATATTCTGAACGGCTTTGATGACGTCGGACAGCTTGCCGACTCCGGACGGCTCGATGATAACGCGGTCCGGAGAATACTTCTCCAGCACCTCCTTTAATGCGGCACCAAAGTCTCCTACCAGAGAGCAGCAGATACATCCGGAGTTCATCTCAGTGATCTGGATACCGGCTTCCTTCAGGAAACCGCCATCAATACCAATCTCTCCAAATTCATTTTCTATGAGTACAAGCTTCTCTCCCGGAAAAGCTTCTGCGATCAGCTTTTTGATCAGTGTCGTCTTACCTGCTCCTAAAAATCCCGAAATAATGTCTATCTTTGCCATGATATTCCTTCCTTTCTATAATCATTGTCTATAATATATTATACATTTGTTGTCAACACCCTATATCACAGATCACCGGTACGACATCCGATGGGACAGACGCTCTGTCCTGCTAACTGTGGGACGCGCTATGCGCCGCATACATGGCAATGCTTGCCGCGATCGGCAGATTGAGGCTGTCGATCCTGTTGGAATGAGGGATGATAACAGATGTGCCGATATCGAGAAACTCTCTCGGTAATCCGGTTGCCTCGTTTCCAAAAATGAGAGAATATGTCCCCGACGGATGAATCTCCGGCAGCCGGATCTGCGCCTGCAGCATGAAAGGATACAACTCTCTCTCCCCAAACTGCTGCCGGTACTCGTCAAAGGTATCAAAATATTGAAACTCTGTGGAAAAGATCGCTCCCATGGAGGCCCGCACAACCTTTGGATCAAAAGCATCCACCGCCGGACGCACGATTGCCATCTGATTGAGTTCAAAACCAAGCGCGCTCCTCATGATGGTTCCCATATTGCCTGCATTGGACGGATTGACAAGTACAATATGGGATGCGTCCTTTTGCAGACTGCCCGGAAACTTGCGAAACTCTCCGATCACATAACAATTCTCCTTTTGAGACAGTACATGAAATATTTTGTCCGTCTGCCGGATCGGTATACCTGCCTCACGACAGATCTTTCGCAGCCTATCGTACGTGTCTCCCTCTTTCATTGCAGAATGTACATATACTTTGTTGACATATTCTGTCTTATAACGAAGAAGCTCGAACGTCAGCGTGATCCCCAGGGAATACGAAACGGGATCATCCTTGCGATATCGTTTAAATCCTGCCATATCTATCCTCTTTTCTGCGTAATCTTTATTGGTATTAATTTAGACAGCCGGCAGGCTCTGTGCTGCCGACTGTCTTTTATATAAGTGGTCTATTATGGATGACGGATCAGACCCTGTGTCTGATCTGTAAGCGAAACAAAATCACTCCGCTATGTAAATATCTACTGATATGGAACCCGCATCGGAACGAAACGGAATACTCAGCATTTCATTGCCCTGCCCCTGATACTCACTGCCATCGTAATATCCCGGCGGTGTAATATCGATCAGAATGTTGTTGCTTGCAAACACTGTAGCCGCATTGCCGGCGATCATATTGCCCAGCTCCGAGATCGCACTCTGACCGATCTCGTCTATGGTATTGACCGGCATCATCATCATTTTGGATATGATCTCTAATGCCGTAGGATGCTCCATATTCAGGATTACCTTGCCACTCAGTCCTCCCACGATCCCCAACTCAATGATCGAGGCATCATCGGAATATTCTTCTGCTTTTAAACCCGGCTTGCCAATCTTGAGGTCCATCCTGCAGACATCCTTGACTACCTTGCATACTGATAAAATAAATGGATTAACATGCTCTGCCTTCACCATTTCGAAATCCTCTCTTTCGTCCAAACACTGCCATTTGTCCTATCTTTTAGTATAACAAATCCTTTCGTCTCTGTAAACAGCCTTTCCTACAATGTAAAGTCGTTCCAGAAACTCTGGTTGATATCCACTTTCTTGTCCCGAAGCCACTGATTGTACTTCTTGACAAACATATCCGACTGGCGCTGCTGAATGATCTGCTCCTTCTGCTGATCGATCATATCCTGCGTGACCGAAGTATCCTCCTCTGTCTGCAGAGCAGAACCGGATGCCGTCTTGGCCGTCTGTCTGAGTATCTCCTGACGCGCCTCATCATCCGTCACATTAGTATCTGCATCATCTGTTGCCACGTAAAACATCTTTTCCGCGAGAAGATTCTCCTGATAGATCTCACTGATCTTCTGTACGGAGAGACTATATTCCTTTTTGTCGGCTGCCTTGGCGTTCTGTACCAGACTTTCCGCCTGACGAAGTGCCTCGTCCTGCTCATCCGCTGACAGACTAATGTCCTGCTGCTGTGCCACACCGGAAATCACCTTCAGTTGTGTGATCATGTTGACGATCTCCTGCTTGGCCTGATCACCGATGGTTTCATTGTCATCCAGCTTGTAGCTCCACAGCTCTTTGCCAAAGCTCTCTTCATACTGGCATTTCAAAAAATAGCAGTATGCCATCACTTCGCTGTAGCGGACCTGATCATCCCCCACCATCATCACAACCGTTCCGGAGGATACTGTGCCCTTCTCCTCCTTCGACTTCTTTTTGCCGCCACAGCCGGTAAAGGTAAGTACCACCGCCATGGCAATGCACAATCCTGACATCCATTTCTTTCTCTGCATACGAAACCTCTTTTACTTGTTATTTGTTATTTCATCCTGTTGATCGGAAACTTTCGTTTCCGTGCTGCCTCCCCGAAGCTGCCCCAGAGCCTGCACAACGCGTTCTGCTGCCTCAAATATCCTTTCTGTCTGCCGGCGCTTTTCCTTTGCCGCCGTTCTGCCGGTCACTGCCACCCTGCTGTCCCCGGTTTCCAGTGCTTTACGTACATAAAGAAAATACGCATCTTCCCCCTTGGAAACATAACGGAGATCGCCGCCAAATGCTTCGATCATATCCGGTATCCCTGTCACATCCATTGACAGATCCGGCTGCATATAAAAACGGATACCGTCTGATTTCTGTGTAAGCTGCATAATCCCATTACGATGCGCCTGCGCCTTAAGCACCGCGATACGCAGGAGATTTTGCGCTGCATGGGGAATGTCGCCAAAGCGGTCCAGAAGCTCATCCTCCATATCCGAACGCTCCTCTTCATTATTTAAAGCTGCGATCCGTTTGTACATATCAAGCTTCTGATATTCACTCTTAATATACGATGACGGAATAAATGCGTCAACCTGAAGATCAATGGTTGTTTCCATTTCTTCTCTCTCAGGCTGCTCCCCTTTCATGGTGCGGACCGCCTCGCTGAGCATTTTGCAGTAGAGTTCATATCCCACAGCCTCCATATGGCCGGACTGCGCCGCTCCCAAAAGATTACCTGCCCCCCGGATCTCCAGATCCCGCATGGCAACCTTAATGCCCGATCCCAGATCTGTGTACTCACGAATGGCGGCAAGACGCTTCTCTGCCACCTCTCGGAGCATCTTATCCCGCTTATACATCAAAAAGGCATAGGCCGTCCGATTGGAACGTCCCACCCGCCCTCTCAGCTGGTAAAGCTGGGACAGACCCATCTGATCCGCATTATCTATAATAATAGTATTTACATTGGATATGTCAAGTCCTGTCTCTATGATCGTGGTGGCGATCAGCACATCGATCTCTCCCTGGATAAAGCTCATCATGATGCGTTCCAGCTCTCTTTCACTCATCTGACCGTGAGCGAAGGCAACATCGGCATCCGGCACCAGACGTGATACCTCCGCAGCCACCTCATCAATGTTTTTGACCCGGTTATACACATAATATACCTGACCGCCCCGCACCAGCTCCCGGTTGATGGCCTCCCGGATGATCTCCCCGCTGTGCTCCATAACAAATGTCTGGATCGGCAGACGGTCTACCGGCGGTTCCTCCAGCACGCTCATATCACGAATCCCCACCAGACTCATATGAAGTGTCCGGGGAATCGGCGTTGCCGAAAGTGTCAATACATCTACATCACCTTTCATCTGCTTGATCTTCTCCTTATGAGTCACGCCGAAACGCTGCTCCTCATCTACGATCAGCAGTCCCAGATCCTTAAATGCCACATCCTTGGATAAAAGTCTGTGAGTGCCAATAACAATGTCCACCTCGCCCGTTTTCAGCTTTTCAATAGTCTTTTTCTGCTGCGCTGCCGTGCGGAACCGGGACATCATCTCCACATTGATAGGATAATCTCCCAGCCTTTCCCTGATGGTATTGTAATGCTGCTGCGCCAGTATCGTCGTGGGCACAAGAAATGCCACCTGCTTATTGTCGTTGACTGCTTTGAAGGCAGCCCGGATCGCAACCTCTGTTTTACCATAGCCCACATCACCGCAGATCAGGCGGTCCATTACTTTGTCACTCTCCATGTCGCGCTTTGTAGCCGCAATGGCATCCAGCTGATCTGCCGTCTCTTCATACGGAAACATTTCCTCAAACTCTGTCTGCCAGACGGTATCCGGGCTAAACTGATATCCCGGCTGTTCCTGACGTTTCGCATACAGCTCCACCAGCTCCTTTGCAATCTCTTTGACTGCGCCGCGTACTCTGGTCTTGGTCTTTTTCCATTCCATGGTATTGAGCTTGTTGAGCTTCGGCTTTTTGGCTGCGTCCTGACTGGCATACTTCTGCAGTACATCCAGCGCAGATACCGGTACATACAGATTTCCGCCATCTCCATACTCTATCTTGACAAAGTCTTTGACGGCATTGTCCACCTTTATCTTCTCTATGCCACGGTAAATGCCAAGACCGTGGTTTTCATGGATCACAAAATCGCCTACATTGAGCTCGTTGAAGCTCTGGATCACCTGGCCATTATGCTGCTTCTGCCGTTTTCTGCCCGTTTTGGATCTGGTACCAAAAATGTCACTCTCCGTCACAACCACAAACCGCAGCTGTGTATAGGAAAATCCCTTGGACAGACGGCCATAGCTTACCATGACCTCCCCCGGCTGCAACGCTTTGTCCGGAGTCTCTCTGTAAAATGCCGGCACATCATATTCCTGAAAGTCCCCTGCCAGACGCTTTGCCCGGGTTCTTGAAGCACAAAGCATCAGTATCCGGTATCCCTGCTGCCTCCATTTCTTCATGTCCTCTGCAAGAAGTTCAAAATGCTTGTTGTATGAGGCAATGGTCTGACACTGGAGATGAAGCCTTTCCTTTACCTCCAGACCGGCCGGCAGTCCATCCAGCATGGACAGATAAACCGTCTTTTTCTGCTGCAGCATGGCACTAACGCTCTGCGCACCATACAGCACTTCCATCTGACCCGGTAGCAAAAGACCTTTCTCCAGCCTGCTTTCCATACTTTCCCGAAACTCTGTCTCTACCGCCTGTGCTGCCTCCAGACACCGGACCGGCTCGTCTACCACAAACATGGTTTCCTCCGGATCAAAAAAGTCGAAAAAGGATCCGGCGGTCTCATCAAAATAAGTGAGAAAGCTTTCCAGACCGGCTCCGCTCCTGGAATACTCCACACGCTCCTTCCACTCACGCATGGTATCCGCCAGACGGTTAAACGCTTCAAAATTCCCGGCTTTTTTAAACTTTGCCTGAAGCTTTTCCTGCTCCTTTTTGATCTTACCAAAACCCGCACGCAGCTGCGGCGTATTTAAAATGATCTCCATGGCAGGAAACAGAGTTATCTCATGGATGCGCTCAATGGAACGCTGGCTCTCCACATCGAAGGAACGTATGGTATCGATCTCGTCTCCCCACAGCTCGATCCGGTACGGACATTCCTCTGTGGGAGAATAAATATCCAGAATACCTCCCCGGATAGAATACTGGCCCGGCTGTTCCACCTGACTCTGTCTCTCATATCCCATATCTGTCAGATCCTGACTCAGCTCCTCCAGATCAACCTGCATCTCCTCCTGAAGCCTGCGACAGGATTTCTTATAGACAGATAAGGACTGCACATATTCCATCCCCGCCGTCATGGTGGTGATCACTGTGCCGCCCTCCTGGTCTAATAATGATTTGATTGTCTTTAATCTCTCTGTCTCTACTGCATTGCCATGAACATCTGCATTATAGAAGATCACGTCCTTCGCCGGATAAAATACGGCATTTTTGTCATACATCCGGTAATCCGACAGAAGCTCTCTCGCCTTCATCTCATTGGCGGTAACGATCACCGTCCACTTTTTTTTCTGTGAAAGTCCGCTTACAAGATGTGTCTTCTGTCCATCAATGCAGCCCGATATCTGAATCGGCATTCTGCCCCGCTCAATACATTCTCCGGCACTCGCATAGGCATTCAGCTCCTCCAGAGGCTTCCATAGCGTTTCCATGAATGGCTGTCCTTTCATTTTTATTTTATACTGTCTATTTGTTATTATATTTATTCATTGCCGAAGTCACATCCTCTGTGATGATCTCACAACAGGCTTTGGTGGTTTTGTCCAGCGCCTCCCGGATGACCGGCTCCTCTTCTTTGGAAAATCTTCCAAGCACGTAGTCCGCCAGATCCCATCCCTTCGGCTTCTCTCCTACGCCTACACGTATCCGCGGAAATATCTGTGTGCCAAGATGGGCAATGATATTTTTGATGCCATTGTGTCCGCCTGCACTGCCCTTTGGACGGATCCGAAGCTTGCCCGGTGCAAGATTGATATCGTCATAAATAACGATCAGCTCCTCCTCGGGATCGATCTTATAATAATCCACAAGCTCCCGGACACTCTCTCCGCTGAGATTCATATATGTCTGCGGCATGGCCAGAAGAACCTTCTGTCCCTCGATCACGCCCTTACCGCAGACCGCCTTATGCTTTTTGATATCCATGGAGATCCCATAGGTGTCTGCCAGCACGGTCAATGCCGAAAAACCGATATTGTGACGTGTGCCGTCATATTTCTTCTCAGGATTTCCTAAACCTACTATTATATACATTGCTTTGTCCTTTAATAATTTTTGTGTGCCATTTTCTCTCCCATACGCACCGTATGGCCCTCATAGCTCTTTAACAACTCTGTATCCACGACATGACGGTTATCCATGGTCTTCATGATGTCACGGATCTGTACCTCTGCCGTCACTGCCGGATCTGCCATATTGTAAATGACGTTGGTACGGAATGACAGGATCTCCGGTGCAAGTACATCACTGTCGTTGGAAGATACAACCAGACCCTTATCGCCATTGGTAAACTCCACACAGACACCCGGCTGTAAAATATTGATACTCCGGATCAATGCCGATACCACATCCTGATCAAAACCCTGTGCAGGATCAAGCAGTGTTCTGACCGCCTCGATCTCAGAGGATGGCTCCTCTTCGAAATTCATGGCTGTCAGGCTGTCATACGCATATGCCACCTTTAGTATCTCGATATTTAATGATCTGTATGTAGCCGCATCATCCCCATTGGTATGATGAAGCTCATTGATGATCCCCTTTACGGAACGCTTGATCTCCGGATCCAGATCGTAATCATTGTCTATAAGCTGGATCGCAGCATAATGATATGTCCGGATCTTTTTTTCATCCTCCTGGGTGATCTCGTTTTTGCGCTTTCGGCGGATATGCGGCGGGATCAGCAGACTCCCCACGTCATGCAGGATCGCCGCTACCACAATGTCTAACTGCTGCTTGAACTCCATATTAAGCTTGTGTGATATCATGGCACAGAGGATCGCTGTATTCAGTGAATGTTTGTATACGTAATCCTCATTGCTTCTGAGATTCTGCACGAAACTGATCTTGTGGTTCAGGCTGCCGTAACGCCGTATGATCTGATTGGCAAACTGATACATCCCTTTTGCTTCTCTCTGTTTGGTAACCGCATCCAGGATCTCCCGGATCGTAAATATGGACATTGCCTGAAAGCGTTCAAACTCGATATCATCCGCAGACATCGGTGGCACAGGCTCTGCCGGTTCCAGAATATACACCCCGATCAATCCAAAATTCTGAATACTGACAATACCCTGTCTGGTAAGCTTGGAATTGCGCTCATACAGCATAACACCATCCCTGTTGTAGATAGGCTTTGCCAGACGCATCCCCAGCTTCAGATCATCTGATTTTATAAATTTCATAAATACATTCTCCCTTCTGCCGAAAACTTTTTCATCCCCAAATTATTTTTTTTGTGATTTCTCCGCAATGTTGTTGGTTACACGGTTATAAAGCTCCAGTGCGGCATTGTATCCCATCTTTTTCTGTCTGTAATTGACTGCAGCGGACTCGCAGATGATGGCACAGTTACGTCCCGGACGGATCGGAATGGAGTGACAGACGACTTTATTGCCCAGAAACTCGATATACTGCTCCTCCAGACCCAGACGGTCATACTCCTGATTCTTATTGTACTCCTCCAGCTTGATGACCAGATTGATCTCCTGCTCATTCTTTACGCTCTCGACACCAAACAATGTCTTGGCATCAATGATACCGATACCGCGAAGCTCGATGAAATGACGGGTGATATCCGGTGCGCTTCCGATCAGGGAAGCATCACTGACTTTCTTGATCTCTACCACATCATCAGATACAAGACGATGGCCTCTGTGGATCAGCTCCAGCGCAACCTCTGACTTACCGATACCGCTCTCACCCATGATCAGAACACCTTCACCGAACAGGTCAAGAAGAACACCATGAACGCTGCAGCGAGGCGCAAGCTCTACATTGAGCCAGCGGATCACCTCCGCCATAAACGCATTGGTCTCCTTGCCGGTACGAAGCAGCGGCACCTGATACTTGCTGGCAAGCCGGATCAGCTTTTCATCAATATGAAGATCACGGCAGAATACAATACACGGCGGCTTGGTATGACGCTCACTGCCTGCCATGATGATCTCCATCATCTCCAGCGTATAGTCCAGTCCCTTCTGTTCCATATACGTATGCTCTACATGTCCGATGATCTGGATACGTCCGGAGTCGAAGTAATCAAAAAAACCTGCCAGCTGCAATGCCGGACGGTTGACATCCGTCTGTACGATCTCGATCCGTGTAACATCTACATCCTTCGTTACATTTTCCAGTTCCATTTGCTCGATTAATTTTTCCAATGATACACTATATGTCTCTGCCATGCTACTCTCCTTTATTTTGTATGCTGTGCCCGCCGCTTTCCTTCTCCACCGGATGAAAAAACTCATATACCTTGCGGGCTGCCCCCATGTTCATTGTTTCTGTCTGCGCAAGCTCCTCTATGTCTGCGCTTCTGACTGCCTCAATGGAGCCAAACTGCTTCATCAATGCACGACGCCTTTTCCCGCCGATGCCCGGAATATCGTCCAGAATAGACTTGACCTGTACCTTACTGCGCAGGGAACGGTGATATTCGATCGCAAAGCGGTGCACCTCGTCCTGAATCCGGGTCATCAGATGAAATCCCTCACTATTGACATTGACCGGGAGCTCCTCTCCCTGAAAATAAATGCCTCTGGTGCGATGCCTGTCATCCTTGACCATACCGCAGACCGGAATAGATAAATGAAGCCTCTGAAGCACTTCCTCTGCAATGTTCACCTGTCCCTTTCCACCATCCATCATGATCAGATCCGGATATCGGGTGAAGCTGCCATTTTCCTCGTCAAAGCCCTGCTCTTCCAGCTTCTTCTCCTCTGCCAGTCCATGTTCAAAACGTCTGGTGAGCACCTCTCTCATGCTGGCATAGTCGTCCGGTCCCTGTACGGTCCGGATCCGGAACTTGCGGTAATCGCTCCTACGGGGACTTCCGTCTTCAAAAACCACCATGGATCCAACCGACTGAAAACCGCTGATATTGGAGATATCGTAGGACTCCACCCTGTGCACATCCGTCAGACCGATCCAGGAACATATCTCCTGCATGGCTCCCGTGGTTCTCTCCTCCGCCCGCCGTATTTTCTGTACATCCTGCTCCAGTACCAGCATGGCATTTTTGTGCGCCAGCTCTACCAGCCGTTCCTTCTGTCCCTTCTTGGGAACCAGGATCCGTACCTTGTCACCACGGCGTTCACTGAGCCACCTGGCAATGACTTCCGCATCTTCTATCTCATATTCTAACATGAGTTCCTTGGGAATAAAAGGTGTTCCTGCATAAAACTGCTTCAAAAATGCCTGCAGGATCTCCTGTCTGGTGGAGCCGTCCACTCCCCCCAGATGAAAATGATCTCTTCCGATCATGCGGCCTTCCCTGATAAAGAAAACCTGTACCACCGCCTCACTCTGATCCTTTGCCAGAGCGATAATATCACGGTCAAGACCGTCAAAGTCCGTGATCTTCTGGTGAACAGATGCCTTACGCACACTTTCCATGAGATCCCTGTACTGCGCCGCCTCTTCGAACTGCATTGCCGCCGAGGCCGCCGCCATTTTTTCCTGAAGATACTGAAGCACCCCCGTATAATCTCCCTCCAGGATCTTTACTGCTTCTCTGAAATGCTCTTTATAATCCTCAGAGGATATATACCCCTGACACGGTGCATCACACTGACCAATATGATAATTCAGACACGGACGTTCCTTGCCGGCATCTCTGGGCAGCACCCGCCTGCAGCTTCGGATATGGTAAATCTTTCGCAGAAGCTCCAGGGTATCCTTGGCCGCTCCCGCACTGGTATACGGTCCGAAATATTTGGACTTGTCCCTTTTTTCCTGTCTGGAAAAAACCAGTCTCGGATATGCTTCTCCCACCGTGGCCTTGATAAAAGGATAGCTTTTATCATCCTTGAGCATGGTGTTGTATTTCGGACGGTGTTCCTTGATCAGATTGCTCTCCAGCACCAGTGCCTCCACCTCAGAATCTGTAATGATATACTCAAAATGATCGATCTGTGATATCATCTTTTCAATCTTGGGGGACACATTTCTGCTTGGTTGGAAATACTGACGCACTCTGTTTTTGAGGCTGACCGCCTTTCCCACATATATAATGGCATCCTTTGCATCATGCATCAGATAAACTCCCGGTTTGCCCGGCAGCTTTTTCAATTCCTCCTCAATATTAAACACTTTTACTTTTTGACCTTTCCTTTTTTGACCCCGCTATAGGAACCATATACTTTCTTTTTACCATTCAATTTATATGCACGCACTTTTACATAAAAAACACTGCCTTTAGAAAGATCTGTCAATGCCGCCCTGTGTCCTTCCAATGTAACAGAAGCAGCTCCCTTTGGAATCTTTTTGGTGGTAGCAAAGCGTACCTGATACCCCTTGGCTCCCTTGGTGCTTTTCCAGGTAATGGTCAGTGTCTTTTTTTTGTTGTTCTTAACGGATACTCCCTGTACCTTTTGGGGAGCAGTAACTTTTTCTGTGTTTTTTCCCTCTGATTCCGCTTTTTTTGCAGCCTTTGGCTTTGCCGTAGTTTTAGGCTTTGCTGTTGCTTTCGATGTCGCCGTAGGTTTTACCGTGGGTTTCACGGTTGCTGTGGGCTTTACTGTCGCCGTAGGCTTCGGAGTGCTCGTAGCCGGCTTCGACGTATCGATCACATGAGGGATCTGATTGCCGGAATCATCGGTCAGATAAAGCACCGGACTATCAATGTACCAGATATAATTGGCCTCCTCGACACTGATGCTGGCAGAGGATATCGGAATCCTGCCTGCAAAAATACCGGTCGCCGGATCCGCACAGTAAAATACTCCATCTGTATAATCAGTCACGAGAACCGCATGCTGCTGATCCGACTTCTGCTTGTATATCACGATCCCCTCCGGATGCTCTCCCAATTTGGCGATCAGATCAGAAGCATTGCCGGAAAAATTGTCATGTGCCACGGTTACGCTTCCACAGGTGAAGTTCCACTTCAGGCCGGTTCCCTCAACCCATGCAGCAGAGCGCATCATATCCGTGGTGATGGAAGCCCAGGCATCATTGCCATTCATCATGGCTCCGCGCCGCACAAGCATCGTTGCCGCCACCAGTGTACACAGATTACTGCCGGAAGGTTGTTTCAAAAACACCTCGCTCTGATTGATGTCGGCAAATGTCGCCGCCCAGACACTCCGGGCATTTATATTCCAGCCACCAAAGATCATGCAGACGGTCAATAATACCGCCAAGTACTTTTTGTTTGTTTTTTTCATGAGTATCTCCTCATTATCATATTTTGAGGTAATTATAATTACAATTTAAGTCAAAAAAGAGTCGGGGCAATAAAATACCCCGACTTTTATTTTATCATATTTACTAACGGTTTACAAGGTGTCGGAAAGCTCCGCATCCTCTGCTTTTTCCGTTGTTTTTTCCTCTGCCTGCGGTGTCATAAACTTGCGGATGATCTCCACAATACCGTCCTCATCATTGGATGATGTCACATAATCCGCCGTCTCCTTGACCTCCTTCTGGGCATTGCCCATGGCTACGCCCTTACCGGCATAACGCAGCATTGGCAGATCGTTGAAGCTGTCACCGACACAGATCACCTTTTCCCTGTTAATCTCCAGGAACTTCATGAGCTTATCAACCGCCACCGATTTATCAACAAACTTCGGCAGGATCTCTACATAAAAAGGATCAGAACGGAAAACATTGAGCTTGTCTCCGAAGCGCTCCTTCAATGTCTTTTCGACCTCTTTCATCTTGTCCGGCTCCCCGGAAAGCAGCAGTTTGTTGACCGGGAAGTCAATGGCACGTACCAGATCATTGACCTCACGAATGGTGATATCACAAGCCTTGGCATCAGCCTCAATGTAACGGTCTACACCATTGCCCGCCAGAAGCTCCTTGACCTCATCATGATAAACCGTGATCCCCAGCTTAAGCTCCTTAGCCGCCTCATATACCGGCTTGATCATATCCTGATCCATCGTCTGATTGTAAATACATTCTCCTGTCTTGCAATTAACTACCGTAGTACCATTGTATGCGATCACATAACCGCCAAACTGCTCCAGCTGTATGGCAGCGGCAGTCCTGCGGATTCCTGAAATAGAACGTCCGGAAGCGATCGCCACCGTCTTGCCTCTCTGCTGCAGCTCGATCAGCGCCTGACGTGTCGCCTCAGATACCTTCTTGTCAGAGCCAACCAGCGTACCGTCTACATCCAGAACAAGTGCATCGTACAGGTCTCCCTCCGGATCCTTGATGCCCTTTACCTGACGGAATATCTTCATAAACTCCTTGCCGGTGATGGTCTCGTGGGCGATCAAAAACTCAGCAAGCTTGTCCAGTGCTTCCCTGTCACCCCGCAGCAGCTCCTCTGCCTTGGCATAACATTCCTTCAGGATGTGCATAACCTCCTGATCGATCTCTGCCTCCGTGGCATCGCCGCAGTTTAATACGGCACGGCCATCAAGATAACGGTTCTGGATGGACTCCAGTCCGATCAGTCCAAACTTTTCCGACATACCGTACTGTGTCACCATAGCTCTCGCCAGCTTGGTCGCCTGCTCAATATCATTGGAAGCACCTGTGGTAATGGAATCAAATACGATCTGCTCTGCCGCACGTCCTCCAAACAGGGTCGTGATCCGGGTCAGTATCTCATCCTTACTCATAAGATACTTCTCCTCCTCCGGCACCTGCATCACATAACCGAGAGATCCCATGGTCCTCGGCACGATGGTGATCTTCTGAACCGGCTCGGAATGCTTCATGAGCGCTGTTACCAGAGCATGACCGGTCTCATGGTAAGCAACGATCTTTTTCTCCTCCTTGCCCAGGATGCGGTCCTTCTTCTCCTTACCGGCGATCACAACCTCGACCGCCTCAAACAGATCTGCCTGACAGACCGCTTTTCTGCCTGCCTTGACTGCCATGATGGCTGCCTCGTTGATCATATTGGCCAGATCGGAACCTACGGCACCACTGGTTGCAAGGGCGATCTCATCAAAATCTACCGTCTCATCCATCAAGACATCCTTGGCGTGTACCTTGAGAATATCCACACGTCCCTTGAGATCCGGCTTCTCCACGATCACGCGCCGGTCAAAACGTCCCGGACGAAGAAGTGCCTTGTCCAGTACCTCCGGACGGTTTGTGGCACCCAGGATCACAAGACCCTTGGAGCTGTCAAAACCATCCATCTCGGAAAGGAGCTGATTGAGAGTCTGCTCTCGCTCATCGTTGCCGCCGCCATACTGGCTGTCACGGCTTTTACCGATGGCATCGATCTCATCAATAAAAATAATACACGGTGCCATTGCCTGTGCCTGCTTGAACAGATCTCTGACACGGGATGCACCGACACCCACGAACATCTCTACAAAATCGGAACCGGACAGGGAGAAAAACGGAACTCCCGCCTCGCCTGCCACTGCCTTTGCCAGCAATGTCTTACCGGTTCCCGGAGGTCCCACAAGAAGTGCTCCCTTTGGCAGTCTCGCACCAATCTCGGTGTATTTGCCCGGATTGTTCAGGAAGTCTACCATCTCTGTAAGAGAATCCATAGCCTCCTCCTGACCTGCCACATCCTTAAAGGTTACACCGGTTTCCTTCTGGACATACATCTTGGCTGTACTCTTGCCGATGCCCATCATACCGCCGGAATTGCGCGACATCAGACGGAAGATCAGGAAAAGACCTCCCCACAGCAAAAGCACCGGGAGCAGATAGGACATCAGCATATATATCATACTGGAGCTGTTGTCCGTCAGATCCTTTTTGAACTCTACTCCTGCTTTATTTAACCGCTCTACCAGACTGTAATCCATCGATATGATCCCTGTATAATAGGTCACCTGGTAAACACTGTCACCACTGCTCTGCGGTGTGATCTTCAACCTGTCTGCCGTCAGAGTGACAGATTTTACCTGTCCGTCATCCAGCATCCGGATAAATTTATCGTAAGTGATCTCCCGGTTGGTCATCTGCTGCACCTGGTGATTCATCATGGAAAACACCAGAAATACACCTACCGCAACCAGAAGACAGACGATAATCCCTCTGCGGTTCTGCTTCTTTTGGCGGTCATCGTCGCCACCATTCTGTCTGTTTGTATTATTGTCCAATGCTATGTCCTCCTATAGCCATTTCTGTATCTAAGCTTTATTATAATGATAGTGTTCCCATAAATCAATATATCAACCTGTGAAGAAAATCTGAAAATTCTCTAAAAAAGAATTGAAACATTTCCTAGTTTAGGAGTATACTAATAGATAGTTTTTTTATTGACATCAATTATTGCACATTACAAAATGGAGGAAAAAAACATGGCAGTCAAATATGTCTTTGTTACAGGTGGTGTTGTATCCGGTCTCGGAAAAGGTATTACTGCAGCTTCGCTGGGACGCCTTCTGAAGATGCGCGGATACAGCGTGACCATGCAAAAATTCGATCCCTATATCAACATTGATCCGGGTACTATGAATCCGGTTCAGCACGGAGAGGTTTTCGTTACTGACGATGGTGCGGAGACAGACCTTGATCTGGGACACTATGAGCGTTTCATCGACGAAAGTCTCACAAAGCAGTCCAATGTTACAACCGGTAAGGTTTACTGGTCTGTATTAAATAAGGAACGCCGCGGCGATTACGGCGGGGGCACCGTACAGGTTATCCCTCATATCACCAATGAGATCAAGAGCCGTTTCTATCGTAATGATGGATGTAAGGACACACAGATTGCCATTATCGAGGTAGGTGGTACTGCCGGAGATATTGAGAGCCAGCCTTTTCTGGAGTCTATCCGTCAGTTCCAGCACGATATGGGGCATGACAATGTTGCCCTGATCCACGTTACCCTCATCCCTTATCTTCATGCTTCCGGAGAGATGAAGACAAAGCCGACACAGGCCAGTGTTAAGGATCTGCAGGGCATGGGCATCCAGCCGGATGTGATCGTCTGCCGTACCGAGCATCCTTTGGAGCCGGGTCTCAAGGATAAGATCGCACTTTTTTGCAATGTACCGGCATCCCACGTTCTCCAGAACCTGGATGTGGAAACACTCTACGAGGCACCACTGGCTATGGAAAAAGAGCATCTTGCAGATGTGATCTGTGAGTGTCTGAAGTTAGACTGTCCTGAGCCGGATATCACCGAATGGGAAAATATGGTCAATACCATCAAGAACCTTGAGAAGGATGTCACCGTTGCCCTGGTTGGTAAATACACCTCCCTCCACGATGCATACATCAGCGTTGTTGAGTCTTTAAAGCACGGTGGTCTTGCCCACAAGAGCAATGTCAACATTAAATGGATCCCATCCGAGGATGTCAATGAGGACAATGTAGATGAGCTTTTGGGAGATGTCAGCGGCATCCTCGTACCGGGCGGTTTCGGCGACCGTGGCATTACCGGAAAGATCCTTGCCATCAAATACGCCCGTGAGCACAATGTTCCGTTTCTGGGTCTCTGCCTCGGTATGCAGCTTGCGATCGTGGAATTTGCGAGAAATGTGGTAGGCTTCAACGACGCACACAGCATTGAGCTGGATCCACAGACAACTCATCCTGTGATCCATCTGATGCCGGAGCAGGACGGCGTCGAGGATATCGGCGGCACCTTACGTCTCGGCTCTTATCCTTGCGTGCTGGACAAGTCCACAAAGGCATATGCGCTTTACGGTGAGGAGACCATCCATGAGAGACACAGACACCGCTACGAGGTAAACAACTATTACCGCGAGGATCTCCTCAAGGCAGGCATGATCTTCTCCGGTCTTTCTCCGGACGGACGTATTGTTGAAATGCTGGAGCTTCCGGATCATCCATGGTTTATCGCCACACAGGCTCATCCGGAGTTTAAGTCAAGACCAAACAGACCACATCCGTTATTTAAGGGATTTGTCGGTGCTGCACTGGAGTATCAGGATAAATAATACTTACAAAATATATTAACTAAAAGCGACGCTGTTACAACATGATTGTGACAGCGTCATTTTTGTATTTAGCATCACTACTATATTAAAAAACCGTATGCATGGCAGATCTCAACTCCGTCACACATACGGTTTTATTTAGTATTTTCGATATTCGTTGATGTCATGAGCCAGGATCTTGATGCCCCGGATATAGCTGTCAAACATGCCCTCCCGGTAACATTCCATCAGGATCATGCCCACCGGGATCCCGATGATCAGACCCAGCATACCGGCCAGCCGATAGCCTACCAGCATAAATACCAGAGTTTCAAAGGGACTTGTCCCGATGCTGTCTCCGATCAGCTTCGGCTCCAGCGCCTGACGCACGATCAGAACCACAACATAGATCACTGCAAGGATCGCCGCATAGGTGTACGATCCTGTCACAAGGCGATATAACGCCCATGGCACCAGCACCGTACCGGCTCCAAAGAACGGCAGGAAATCCACGATCGCGATCACTGCTGCCAGCAGCCCGCTGTAGCTGATCCCCATAAAAGCAAATGGGATCACCGTAATAAAGAAGATTACGATCATGATCTGGAAATGCGCCTTGAAATATCCGCCAATGGCCCGGATGAAGATTTTCTTGATCTTGTTCCAGATACGCTGGATCCCCTCCGGCGTCTTCTCCTGCAGAAGCTTTGTAAAATGGTCCTTCTCCACCGTCATGAAGTAAGATGCAAGGATCGTCAGGATCGCATAGACCAGAAAGTCCATCAGAGAGCTTGCCAGAGAGCTTACCTTGGACAAGGATCCGGAATTGACCATCTTGAGCAGTCCGTCAATAGTCTTTTGTATATAATCGTCCAGTACATTTTCCCGCTGGTCAAATGCCAGCTTAACATCCGCCGGAATGATATTGTACTTCTGATGAAGCGACTGGAGCAAATGCTGCAGATTCCGCGTGACGGAGTCATATACCTCCGGAAGCTCTGTGACCCAGGAGCTAAACTGCGTTGCCACCAGCACCGCAACCCCATAGAATGCCGCGATCAATGCCGCAAGCACCAGAATGATCACAAGCGCCGAGCCATGCTTCCGCATAAGCTTGATCCTCTTCTCCAGAAAGTGAATGATCGGATTGGCGATCATCGCCACGATCCATGCCACGATCAGCGGCATCAGAAAACGCACAAGCGGTGGCACCACAAAGATCAAAAGCAGAATGCCTGCCAGTGCAACACTAAGATTAACAAGGATCCGTCGATGCAAATCCCTTGGATCTTCCATACAGATCAACCTCCAATCTACTCTTTGCCGAGACAAAGTGCGATCACGGTACCGATGATAAATGTAATCACTCCCGTGATGCCATCTACGACCGTCATGCCGGTCAGAGATACACTCATCAGAATAACAACCGGAGAAGCAACCACGAGACCCATAATACCGCTGTAGGTCAGCGCCTCATACTTCTCCATCAGCATCTCGATCAGCTTTGCTACCGCAAAGATACCAACAACCACGCCGATGCCAAACGGGATCAGCACCAGACAGATATGAACCACCTGTGGAATATCAAATGCTACCAGGGCGGTAACCAGACTCTTGACGCTGCCGATCACCGGATAATAATATCCCATGGTCATAAGCATCATAGATCCGCTCACTCCCGGGATCACCATGGTCGCTGCTGCGATCACACCCACAACCACAAGCTTCAGCAGGGATACCGGTGTCAATGTCAGCGCTACGTCTGCACCGTGACCGCCAAATATCTGCAGTAAGATAATGGATCCAAAAAATACAAGAAATACCAGTCCGTGGGATATACCCAGCTTCGTCCCCTTTAAATGACCCGTGAGGATCGGCACACCTCCCAGAATCAAGCCAATAAATAACATGCATGTCTGAAACGGAATGTGCTCAAACATTGCCACGATAGCAAATGCCAGCCCTACAATGCCAACTGCCATACCCACAAAATACGGAAGCAGCGTCTTGATACTTTTGACCGGCTGCTGAAACAGATGTGTCACGCTGTAGATCAGCTTATCATAGATACCCATGGACACCATCATCGTGCCACCGCTGACACCGGGGATTGCATTGGCAATGCCGATCACAACACCTCTCAATATGTCCTTAAACAAATTCATAACCTTTTCCTCCTGATCATCATTATAAACAAACCACATTTCATTGTGTGTACGGTTCGCTAAGTTAAATACCCCGCAAACATCCTCACTTTACCTTCGCGCGAATAAGCACATCATATCACATAATTATTTCTGTTACAATTATTTCATCGTTCTTCACAAAATATTAAGATTTGAAGCTCTACCCATTCTTATTCTTTAATGATAAAATGGAATCATCATATAGGAAAGGATATATCTATGATCAAAATAAATCAAAAAAAGAAACGCAGTATCACTGCAATGACCTGCCTTCTGGGGTTCTCGCTCTGCTTAACCCTGTGTCAGCCGGCAGCCGTCTCCGCCAATGCTTCGTCCGGCCCCATCGACCGGATGATCACCCGGGTAGATATTGCCAACGGAACGGACTCCATTCGTTCTTATGTCACGGACTCCTCCGGCGAGGTCTATACCGATCCTTCTGCAGACTCTGCAGGAATGAGTCTCAAAAAGGCTGCCTCCCTGCCATCGCGCTATGACCTGCGGGAGTATAATCTCACAACGTCCATCAAGGATCAGGGGGTTACCAATATCTGCTGGGCTTTCTCCGCGATCAAGGCGATCGAGTCTAACTGCATCAAAAACGGTCTTTTTACACCGGATACGGCTGACTTTTCCGAGAGTCACCTGGCGTGGTTTTCCTATCACCCGTCCACAGACACCTCCGATCCCACCTACCGTGACGGGATCTCCTCTGCTGCTGACACATCAGAAGCTTCCTTCCTGCCCAATCCGTTTGCCTATGGCAGCGTCGCCGGCACGATCCCATACGACAACGGCGGTTCCGCACTGCTCGCCAACTTTACTCTCGCCAAATGGTCCGGTGTAGAGCTGGAAAGTGCCGCTCCGTTTACCGGCAATACCAGAGAAAACGAATTGGCCATGGCCTACAGCATGGTTCAGAACGGGAAGCTGCGCAACGATTCCTATGCGCATCTGCAGAATGTTTACAACTTTGATGAATACCTCATCGGAAAGAATTACTATTATAATAGTTCTTCAATCATTCCGAAAATGAAGCAGGCAGTCATGGACTATGGTGCCATGTCGGTTTCCCTGTTTTACGACAGAGCCTTTCTCCATCAGTCCGGCAACGGTTATGCTTATTATCAAAACTATTATGCCGGGGCAGAGGCTGTAAAAAAAGCCAATCACAGCGTAACGATCGTGGGATGGGATGACGATTTTTCCGCATCCAATTTTTCCCGGACACCTGCCGGAAACGGCGCATGGCTTATTGCCAACAGCTACGGTACTTCCAGCAGCGATAACGGCTATTTCTGGCTATCCTATTACGACCAGTCGATCTGCGACTGCTCAAGCTTTCTGGCAGAGTCTGCAAACAACTATAACAACATTTACCAGTACGACGGATTCGGCTGGGGTACCGTTTCATACTCTGACTCTTCCAGTCTGAAAACCGCCAATATATTCGAAGCAGACTCCGATTCCAATCAAAAGCTGCGCGCTGTCTCCTTCTATACTATGACAGATGACCAGCCATACCGTGTGGAGGTTTACCGCAGAGTGAAGTCAGGACCTACCGACGGCGTGCTTATCGATGCCGCCACAACCACCGGCACCGCCGCCCAGAACGGATATCACACCGTTCCTCTGACAACAGCGGTCAATGTCGAGGCCGGTGAGCGTTTTTCCGTAGTTGTGACCTATATCCAAAGTGGTTCCAAAACCGTCTATGCTCCACTGGAGGGCCGGGACACCACAGACTCCTCACTGAGTATCTCTTACAACTCCCGGACGGGGCAGAGTTATCTGTATACCAAAAAGAACAGCAGATCCGCCAACACTGCCATCCGGTGGATGGATACCTCTGTACTGGGATACAATAATGTCTGTGTAAAAGCGTTTGCCGATAATACGGCTGAAGCCGCCGACACACTCCCTGCCGTTCAAAAGACGATCACACTGGGCAGAGGAGAAACCTGCCGGCTGCCGGGCAGATATACCGATTTTACCAGCAATGATCCGGGACTGGCCGCTGTCAGCAGCACCGGAAAGGCCACCGCACTCAAGCGCGGCAAGACATCTATTGTGGTGTCCGATGGAAACGAAAGCTGCCTGTATCGTTTTGTCATCAAGAAAGCACCGTCCAAGGTGAAGTTCAATCCTTCCAAAAGCACGAGAACCATCAAAAAAGGAAAACATTTCACCCTCCGTATAAAGCTTTCCTCCGGCTCTGCCAGCCGTAAGCTGAAATTTCATTCCTCCCGCCCGGGTATTGCCAAAGTGACCCGGTCCGGCAAAGTAACCGCACGCAAAAAGGGAACGGCAGTCATTACCGTAAGAACCTACAACGGCCGTAAGGCAAAGCTGAAGCTGACGGTGAAATGATCACGAGCATTTTCCTATACACTAAAAACAGAGAGTGTCAGGGTTGATATCTTTCCATATCAAATCCACCTGACACTCTCTTTATTGTCTCTGTGTATTATTTGGTATCGTCCTGTTTCTTATCATTGCCCTCTACATCCATAAACGCAGCAAAAAACTCCGGACACATGTCCATCAGGGTCTGCTCCTTGCGCTCCCGGCTGACCAGATCCAGCACCGGTTTCATAACTGTCTGAAACCTCTCAGGATCCTTCGACAGTCTCAGGATCTCTGCAGTATTGACAGCATCCGCAAGAGCCGTATGCTGTGCTCCCTTAAACTCATAATCCGCAGCTGATACCGCATAGGAAAGCTTGATCCTGTGATGAAGCCCCAAAAGTCGTCGAAACTCCTCCTGAAAGTCCGTCCAGTGGCTCTCCATCCGCTGTATGATATCTCCCGGATAGCTCTTAAACAGTGCCTCATGCTGAAACTGACGGATGTCCGACATACTCCAGGAATAAAACCGGGTCTCCTCCGGACCAATCCATTCCGAAAAATCATCCATGGCATCCGCAAACCCCGGTGCATCCTTTACCTTGTCATCCGTAATCCCTGTCAGCTCTATGATCACCGCATCCATGGCACCAAACTCAGGTTTTACATAGCTCTGATATGTGTCGATCACCTCGTAATGCTCATCCATACGAACCGCACCGATCTCGATCAGCTCGCTGGACAACTTATTCTTTCCGCGCCACTGCTTCTCTATTTTGTTCATTTCCAGATCTATCATGATATGTTGCATTTTATTACTCCCTATATTTTGTTATATTCGGCATTTTGTATCTCTACATATAGTGCCTAATATTGACTTTTTCCCATTTTTATGGTAATATTTTAGTGTACTGCTAACGATTGTTATCGAATCATCCCCCTATATTGATTCATGACAATCCCGTAATCAAAGGAGGCAAGCTATGAGTCAATCTGATATCAACAAGGTTAGACGTTCTGTAGGTATGAATATTGGCAGCAAAGTTAAAATCCGTGCAAACCGCGGCAGACATAAGATCGACATCACCGAAGGAACTATCAGCAAAACGTATCCAAGTATCTTTCTGGTAGAGATCGTAAATGATCTGGATGCAACAACCCAGACAGTTTCTTACAGTTATACCGATGTCTTAACTAAAGATGTTCAAATGCAGTTACTGTAATTGATAATTCAAAAGCCATCCATTCGTGGATGGCTTTTTGAATGTATAAGAAAATGCTCGTAACACGGTGTAACGC